>JAHEOI010000350.1 GCA_018610125.1 Verrucomicrobiota bacterium | reverse complement strand
CTCTCGATTGAGACGGAACCGCCGTCAATGCTGTAATTATCGGCATTGAGCGCACTCGACTCACTGACGGCCTCCGTAAAGAATACCGTAACCCCGTTCGGGTTACCGCGTGGGCTGACACGATCAACCTTCGGAGCGGTCTCATCCGGCGTCACTGTCAACGTTGCCGTGTCGCTCGTCGCCGAGTCGGAATCATTCTCGATCGCCACACTGAACGTGTCTCCGTCGTTTTCGAGGGAGGCGTCAAACGTCAGTGACGAACTGGTCGCGCCGTCGATCTCATTGCCATTACGCATCCATTGATAGCTGACCGGGGGGTTGGCATCGACTTGCACTGTAAAGACCGCTTCCGCATCTTTTTCCGGCACGGTCGCATCTTGAGGTTGCTGCGTGATGACCGGAGGCCCCGATTCGGTAACAAACCGTTGGAGGTATCGTCCCTGGATCACCTTCGGGGTATCCCCGATCTCAGGTCCGGTCCAGCCAACTTGCCACCAGTCGCCGCCGGTTCCCTCTTTGTGCACTACCCGAAAGTAGTACTGCTTGCCTTTTTCCAGGGTAATCGCCTCGGAATTGCGCGTGCCGTCTTCAACAAAGCCGCTGCAGCACTCATCGCCGGGCACCCGCGCCACGGTCTCAGCATTGCCCTGCGTATGATCGGAGCTCAGCTCAAAACGCGAGCCATCGTCACTCCGAATGAAGAATTGGTATTCACCGTCGACCGGGACCTCAAGGTAACCTTGTACCATGGACCCGTACATGTCGCCCGTGTTGTCCCCCTCCGAGAAATCCTGGGGCCATTGCAAGCTGCTCAATGGCTCAATCGGGAAAAACGCGGGTGGGTTCGCGGAATCCAGCGAAGGCTCGCTCGGGAACTCGTCCAACGAGGTCAAATCCTCGACGAAATTGCCCTCGATGGCCCCCGGTCCCTGCTGGGTCCCGAACTGCCCAAACAGCCTGATGTCAACAACACCTGCGTCCGCCTTCGACACCCCTACGGCTAAAAGGGCCGCGAGAGCGCCGACCGCCCCTATACTTTTGATTATTCTTTGATGGCCTAGCATACTCTTTTTTTCTCCACAGTACCTTTTTTCTACAGTACCTTCTTTCTCCACAGAGCTTCAGAAGCACCTCTGACCTCTCTGAAGCACTCCTCTTCAAGATGTCCGGGCAAAGAACAGGCGCCGCCGCGACGCCCGCGCATCGCCCATTACTCTTTGCCCGCTTTTCGGTTTTCTCGCCAAAGGATGGAAAACCCTGCGCATTAGGCCGTCACTCATTATGCGACGCGATTGCGCTGTTTCCTTTGGCGGTTCTTTGGTTGCACGAGCTTTATAGTCGCAGATCAATCCCTTGGCAATAAAAAAATTTACCTCGAATGCCTTGGCGACTTTACCGACCCTCCGGACCCGCCAGCCCCTCCAGCCCCTCCAGCTCCTTAGCACAACCAAGCTTGCCTTTTTTCTCCATCCGCATTAAGCTTCCGAAGTCCAGAAAACCCAAAAAAGGAGCAAACTATGCAAAATACGTTTATTGGCACACGGATCCTCACCTGTTGCGTGATGAGCCTGGCGCTCGTGCTGACGGCACAGGCTAAGCACCACAAAGAAGACCATGCGGACAAGAAGGAGAAACAGCTCCCGCTTATCGCCGGGAAAGGGATGTGCGCGAGCTGTGCCTTGGACATGACGGACTCCTGCCAGAACGCCATTCAAGTCAAGCAAGGTAAGAAGACCATCACTTACCTGTTGACCCATAATGACGTCAGCGAGGACTACCACGGCAATATCTGCAAATCGACGAAGCTCACAGCGGCGGTCGGGAAACTGAAAAAGAAGGATGCCACCACCTACGAGCTCACTCCCAAGAAAGTCACCAAGGCACAAAAGCTTGAAGGGAAGGCTATGTGTGCCCGGTGTGAGCTCGGTGAAGCGGACGATTGCCAGACTGTCATCCAGGCCAAGAAAGAAGGTAACCTGATAACCTACGTTTTGGCCGACAATAAGCAGAACAAGGAGTTTCACGATACGATCTGCACTTCGGTCAAGCCGGTAAAGGCAATCGGTCTGATCATGCAGGACGACAAGAAAAAGGACAGCTCCAAGGCCAAATTCGCCGCGGGACACATCCAAGTCGCTAAAAAGGAAAACGAGGAAAAGTAGTCAATTGGCTCAATAGACAGATCGGATAAGGATCCAATGGGTCCACTCGGTCGAGGGGCCGGAAGTGGGCCCCTATTCGGAAGGGCGGTAGGGTCGGCAGTCCCCTGCCGACCGCTCTTGTCGTATTCTTCAGCCTGATAGGGACGTGGTTCCCGACGTCCAGGGGCGGACGGCAGCGGAGCCTTTTACCCAGGGTGGAACTTTGGGCTACCTTGACCCGCACCTTCGGCACTTCCGAACTATGCCCCAACGGGGCAACTTAATGCCGAGGGTGGAACCCTAGGCTACCCTGACCCGCACCTTCGGCGCTTCCGAATTATGCCCCAACGGGGCAACTTAATGCCGAGGGTGGAACCCTGGGCTACCTTGACCCGCACCTTCGGCGCTTCCGAATTATGCCCCAACGGGGCCAATCAATGTAGCCTAGGGTTCCACCCTAGGTATCCGGGCCACGCCCCCCATCAAGCCCTGTAAGGGCGAGTCAATCCCAGATAAAACGTTCGTCGTAATCGACTCCGTGGCGATGAAGAAACGCTCGAAATTCCTCTTTAAATGATTTGTGCCGATGATGCGCTTGCTGTCCCTTGATGTACTCCCGGACGGTGTCCAAATTGGACGCGCTGACGGCAAATGCACCGTACCCACTCTGCCATGAGAATGTACGGCTCCCCTTGCCCTCGGTCTTGATCCATTTCGACGAGGCCTGTTTTATTTTCCCGACTGCCTCTGCGATCGTTATGGTCCGAGCGAGATCGAATAGCACATGTACGTGATCCTCAACCGAGTTGATTAGGTCGCAGCAGCCCCCACAATCATTGATGACCGTGGCGATGTAACCGTGCAACGATGGGCGCACATCCTCCGTAATGTGCCGCACACGGTTCTTCGTGCTGAAGATCAGGTGAATTGGTACTTTGATCAGTGATTGTGGCATCGTTTGAATCGCCCTTTCAGGGCTTGGATTGTTTTTCGGCCTTTTACCCAGGGTGGAACCCTGGGCTATCTTGACCCGCACCTTCGGCGCTTCCGAACTATGCCCCAACGGGGCAACTTAATGCCCAGGGTGGAACCCTGGGCTATCTTGACCCGCACCTTCGGCGCTTCCGAATTATGCCCCAACGGGGCAACTTAATGCCGAAGGTGGAACCCTGGGCTACCCTGACCCGCATCTTCGGCGCTTCCGAATTATGCCCCAACGGGGCAACTCAATGTAGCCTAGGGTTCCACCCTAGGTATCCGGGCCACGCCCCCCATCAAGCCCTGTAAGGGCGTTTCAAAACCATTTCTCCCGAATTACCGAATGCCATTACCCCTAACCTCACCCCGGTACGCCAAGCGACCCTTTCGAATTTCGGCAGGCGTCAGCCGTTCATTGAGGAAGAATTGGCAATCTCAATGCGCTCTTTGATGGCTGCCGGCTCTTTCTGGTCCCAGAAGACAAAAGGATGAATCACAGTCCCGGCCTGCACCGGCGAAACGCTCACTACAGAAATCGTCATAGCGAAGACCATCGCAACCAGGGTCTTTCGAGTCTTTTCAAACCAAGCCCCTCGACTTCTCACGGGCGCCATGATCATAAATCGGAAAATAGCCGGCTGGAAGCGCCTTCAACAAGCAAAATTTACCGTGCGCCTGATTGAAGAGACCCCCCTTCCCTTTCCTCCCTCTCCCTGTCCCTCTCCCTCTCCCTCTCACTTTCACTCCCCTTCCCCTTCCTCTTTCCCTCTCACTCTCACTTCCCCCTCTCACTCTCACAGAGACTTGATGGTCCGCTCCAAGTCTTTCCGATGAATCAGATTCATAACGATCAAGGCTTCCGAATCAAAGCGAAAGAGTAGCCGATAGTTCGAGCCGACACGCTGACGAAAAAACGCTTTCCGCGTCTTAAGCTGCTTGGCCTCTCTGAAGGCATCGGAAAAGCCGGCTGCCATCTCCCCGACCAACGCCATCGCGGAGGTTGCGACCGACTTGGGGACCGAGTCCAACGCTTTTTTAAACGTGTCGTCAAATTGAGGAAAACGAATCGGCTGATTCGCGGGAACTTCATCACCAAGAAGCCGTTCTTCGGCATCTTGACTCGAGCCTTCATCCTTTTGAGAGGATCCGCCCTGGCCTGACCTTTGAAGCTCCTCGACTTTTCCCAGCGCCTGCCTAAGGTCTTGTCGAAGCTCCCTTTTCTCGACCTGTCGTTCCTTGAGCAGCGTCTTCAAATATTCCACACGCTGACCCAGCTCCCGTAGTTTTTCTTCATTATCGGAAGGTTGCGGGGACCCTTCGCTTTCCTCCTTTTGTTGATTCGACCTCTGAACCGGCTGAGCAGGCTGCTGGCGCTGAGTTTCCCGCAGGTCCTCCTCCAATCGTCGAAGTTTGCCATTGAGCGCCTCGACTTCTTTGTTCTTGGATTGCAGCCGGTCACGCGCCTCCTTCAGTTCCCGCGACTCGCTCTCCGCCTGTTCGGTAGCCGGCCCAAACAGCCGATCCGAGATACGCTCAAAGGGATCGGTCGGACTCAGGTTAAGCTTATCTCTTGCTTTAAGCAGATGGTCGAGCAATGTCATCCCTTCGAGCTCATCGCAGACCGGGATTGCGCTCCGAGCAACAAGAATCCCAAGCGCCGGATAGGGCCCTTCCAATAGGGCAAAGGCCAGCTCTGAAAGGTCCGCATCCGGGCCGTCTTGAGTCAGGACCCCACGTGCCGTCCGCTCAATCAGATCGAGGAATTCCCGAGGGGCGTCGTCCTCGAGCAGAAGCAACCGGACCTCCAATGGCAAGCGGTCATCGTGGCTTTCCCTGTATTGCTCCAATGCCAACAAATCCCGCACCAAGCCCTTCTTCTTGGCTTGGCCGGCCCACATGACCGAATCGCCCCAGTGACCGACCAGCTCGGGGTGGAAATCAAGCCGCTGGAACAGACTCAGCACCGCCTCATGCTCGCCGATCATATTCAGTTGGTTTACCAGGCTCGGCAGCAGATCGGATGAGACCTTCGTCGGATCCAACCTGGCCAATTCGTACGGATGCATCTCGGTCAAACGCTCCCTGGTGAGATAGCGCTCCCGGTTTTGACGATACTCCTCAAGGGTCAGTCCGCTGACAGGCGAGGAGTGCTGAAGCCGTTCCTCATCCTTGGCGATGCAGCACTTCTTGTATTTTTTCCCGCTACCGCATGGGCAAGGCTCATTGCGACCGACCCTCGGAGCGGCCCGACGAACGGTATAGCCGGAGGCGATGATAGCAGGCGTCGATTCGGGAAGAATAAACAGGGGACTCGCTTGGAGCTTCGCCACGTGCTCATTCAAAAACCGACTGATCGTCCTTGGGCTTGTACCCCCCGCTGGCAGCCCCATTATCGAATTGAGGTTTTCATCCTGCAGGATTTCCGCAGCCGCGACCAGCGTCTCCCATGCCAACACGTCGTTTTGAAAACGCCTCGCGCTCATTCGCAATTGAGAAATCAAAGCGCCGGGAAATGGCACTTCCCGCTCGCGGCACCACCAAACCCCCAGGTACAAGGCGGTTGCCTCAAGATTCCTTGGAAGCCACCGGGCCTCGACAGCCTTCAACACGCCATCGGTGAGATCGCCCTTCATATGGACGGCCACCGCAATCAAGATATCCGCATCGGCCAGGAGCACTATCCCCTTCGCCAACAAACGGGCGTCGACCGATCTGCTTGCGTCCGAAGCAGCAAGCAGGATCCGTGTGAAGGCGATTTCATCTCTCGCTGCCAAAGCCTTTTCCAGAGATGCCTCCAAGACGGAATCCTCCTCGGGGAAAACGGTCTCCAGCTCCCGTATTCCGGTAGAGCACAGCCTGATTTCGTGTGCACGCCGCAGCAACGGATCATCCATGGTCGCCAGCATATCTCCGTCACCCTTCGCTGTCAGTTTCAAACTCGATAACTCGACTTCGATAAATCTTGGCTTGCGAGCCGTGAATCAGATAGCCTTAAGTTGGCGGGGGCAATGGTCAATGGCCGATAGCAAGCACTTTTTTTCACTGATGGAAGCACATAAGATTCTGATCATCGACGACGAGACCAGCTTGCTGGAGCTGCTTGTGGAGGGGCTTGACCTCCCCTCGTGCGAGATCGTGACCGAGCAAGAGGCCGAAGGGGGATGGGCTCGGATTCGGGAAGGGGACGTGGCACTTGCGCTTGTCGACGTCGATTTGCCCGGAACCAGCGGACTCGAGCTGTGTCGGCAGCTAAAGCACGACCCCCAGTTTTACCGCATTCCGGTCGTGCTCATGACCGGCAAGGAGACCACTCGAGTCAAACGTGAAGGCTTCGAGGCCGGAGCCACCGACTTTATTAACAAGCCGTTCGATTTGGAAGAATTACGGAAGCGCATCCTGGCCCTCCTTCCCGACAGCGAAATAGCCACCACCGCGTCGAATGGCACTCCCTCCCGGCAGGCACCTTCACAGGAAAGCCTTTTAAAGCTCTGGCAAGGTTCAGAAAGCACAGGGGATCCCCTTTTTATTTTGAACCGGGATGGTAGCTCACTTTACCAAAATCAAGCCTTTCACCGTTTTTTCAATGTCCCCGAGTCGGAAACGCTTACCGCCGAGCAGCATCGCACAATGTTTTCCAGCCCCGAAGATTGGGAATGGATGTGGAAGATTTGTCTCACCGGGGATTATTGGCAACATGAAGTCGAGCTCTGCTTACCGAATGGAACGACGCACTGGATGCAATGCCGGGCCGATCCGATCCGAGACAACCAGCACCAGGTTCAAGGGATCGTTCTCGTCTATGCCGATATATCGCGCCAAAAACGCCTGGAAGCCGACCTGCTCGCCCAAGCGGTCCGAGATCCGTTAACCCAGCTTTTCAACCGACGTTTCTTCGAGGAAGCCTTACATCATGCCATCTCAGGGACCCGGCGCGGACACGTGTACAGCTTGCTTCACCTCGACCTGAACGATTTCAAGCTGGTTAATGACACCTTCGGGCATCAGGCAGGCGATAATCTCTTAATCGACTTCGCGCAAATCCTTTCAGACCAGACAAGAGAAAATGATCAATTGGCGCGCTTGGGCGGCGATGAATTTGTCGTGCTGCTTGACGGAACGGCAATCGACGGGGCCATCCGAGCTGCCGAGCGCATCCATAATGCTTTAAAGGCATATAAGCGGTTCGAAGCGGGCGAATTCATCACCTTGACGGCGAGTATCGGATTGGCGGCATTGACCGGGTCTGAAACGGCTCAGGAAGCGCTCTTACGTGCCGACATCGCCTCCTATGTGGCCAAAACCAAGGGTGAGGAGGCCTATGTCACCTATGATGAGACCAACCCGGATATTCAGCGGTTTAAGCATGAAGCAAGCTGGTCGGTAAGGATCGACACCGCCCTGGAAGAAGATCGCTTTGAGCTATGGGCTCAGCCGATCATCCCCCTTAAGGGAACAAGCGGCCCGTTTTACGAGGTCCTCCTGCGTGCTCGGGAAAAGAGCGGAGAAATCATTACCCCGGGCTCTATCATCCCCTCCGCCGAGCGCTTCGGGAAAATTCGAGTCATCGATGAGCATGTGGCCAAAAAGGCCATCGAGTGCCTGGCCCGCCATCGCAATCGTTCCCTGACACTCGCGGTCAATCTCTCCAGTCGCTCGTTAACGAAGTCGCGCCTACCCAAGCTGCTTGAGGCCGAGCTTCATCAGTATCAGCTCAAAGCCCACCGTCTCGTCTTTGAGCTAACGGAATCGGCAATGATCGAAAACATCGACCTCGCACGCTCGGCAATTCTTCGGTTGAAGGCAATAGGCTGCAGATTTGCTCTCGACGACTTTGGAACCGGCTTTTCAACGTTGAATCATTTGCGCTCGTTACCGCTGGACTTTCTCAAAATCGACATGGGCCTGGTGCACGGGCTGGAATCCGATCCGGTTAAGCGCTCGCTATTGCGGTCGGTCAACGAGATCGCCCAGACCCTGGAAAAGAAGACCATCGCCGAAGGCGTCGAAACCAAGGAAGCCCTCAAGCTCGTGACTCAATTGGGAACGAATTTTGCTCAAGGCTGGCACTTTAGCAAAGCCATTCCCATCGATGACGCGATCCAAGCAGGCAGCACTATGTTCACCGTCTAGCGAGGCGTTTTGCCGCGCTTATGGGACGTCGTCCTCGACATCCCATTCTTTCAATGGTGAATCCGGCGCACAAACTTGAAGCTATGCCACGACAAGAAGAACAAGAACCTCTCCGATCGCTCAGTGAAGACATCCACATGCTTGGCGACATCCTCGGCCGTGTGATTCGTCGCCATGCCGGCATCGATATCTTCGAGCTCGAAGAGCGATTCCGAGCGCTCACCAAAGCCAGGCGTGCCGAGAACAATCCGAGCATCGATCAACGGCTTGAAGAGATTGTGGACGGCCTCACGGTCAGGCAGGCGGAAATGGTGGCCCGGAGCTTCACGGTCTATTTCGAGCTGGTTAATTTGGCCGAGGAGCAGAATCAGGTCCGTATTCTTCGAGAGCAGGAAAGCGCCAACCATCCCGAGCCTTTAAAGGGATCTGTTCCCGATGCCATCAAGCGATTAAGTCACCGGGGAGTCGACGATTATGAAATGGGAAAGCTCCTGGAACGGCTGAAGATCGAATTGGTCTTGACGGCGCATCCGACTCAGGCCAAGCGACGGACAATCCTTTCGAAGCTGCATCGAATCTCAAATGCCCTGACCGAGCTGCACGTACGCGATCTGGTTCCCTCCGAACGGGAGAAGCTAATGGCCCAAATGCGAGCGGAAATCACTTCTCTCTGGCTCACGGACCGCACCCGGTCCGACCAGATTACCGTCACGGACGAGGTCAAGACAGGGCTTTACTACATGGACACGACACTCTGGGATGTCATCCCGGACGTTTACGAGCAATTGGCTCGGGGATTGGCCGAGCATTATCCCAATGTCAATCCGCCGGAACGCTTCCTCACGTTCGGCTCTTGGATCGGGGGTGACCGTGACGGGAATCCTTATGTCACCGCAGACGTGACTGCTGAAACCCTACGTCTCCATCGCGGCTTGGCGATCGGTCGCTATCGCACAGCCTCGACCCAATTGGATCGCTCCCTCAGCGTCTCGGACCAGCTTACCTCGATCCCACACGACTTTTCCAGCGAACTGCCCGACACCCAAGCCCGATCGTCGCATTTTGCGTTTTTGCGAAAACGGTATCCGCACGAGCCTTTCCGGCTCTGGGCAGCCGCGCTCGCCGAAGATCTGGGTGAGGCCTCACAAGGAGACATGAAGGCCCGCTTGCAGGGCAAGAGCAACCTCCCGTCGCGTCTAAGGACCACCGAGGATGTCCTTAAGCCGCTCAATTTCATGGATAACGCGCTGCGGCATGGAGGCTTGCATGAGCTTGCGAATGATCTCCTGGCACGTATGCGCAAGCAGGCCGAGGTCTTTGGGCTACACGTCGCCCGCTTGGACATCCGCCAGCACAGCCAACAGCACACGGCTGTCATCGATGAGCTCTTTCGAAAGCTGGAGCTACACACTGACTTTCAACACCTGGAGGCGAGCGAACGCTCCAGGGTGCTGGAGGATCGGTTGGAACGCCCGGCACCCGATCTTGACTCGCTTCAAGGCCTTTCGGCCGAAGCCCGAGAAACCTTGGAGCTCTTTCGAATCCTTGGCCGGGTCTTTCATTACTATGAACGCGATATCCTTGGGCCCTATATCGTGAGTATGACCCACGGGACAGAAGACCTCCTCGCGCCGCTTCTCTTGGCAAAGTGGCATGGACTCTGTCTGAATGAGTCGGCTCAAGAGGAAGGCCTGACGTTTGCTCCCTTGTTTGAAACCCAGGAAGACTTACGCACGGCTTCGGCGGTCATGGAGAGCCTCTTCCAACAGCCGGCTTATAAGCGCCATCTCAACCGCACCGGTCGAAAGCAGACCATCATGATCGGCTACTCGGACAGCAACAAGGATGCCGGTTACATGGCCGCGAACTGGGAGCTCTATAAAGCGCAGGAATCGTTAACCGAGATATGCCGCAAACATGAGGTCACGATGACACTTTTCCATGGCCGAGGTGGGACGGTCGCCCGTGGAGGCGGACCGGCAAATCGCGCCATTCTGGCGCAACCCCCGGGATCAATCGATGGCCGAATTCGCATTACCGAGCAGGGCGAAGTCATTGATGCCCGTTACGGCCATCCCGCCATTGCCAAACGCCACCTTGAACAGGTAATCCATGCGGTCCTGTTGTCGAGTGTCGAGCCTGGAAAGAGCGAAACGCCCCGGCCCAAACCGGCGTGGCGTGAAACAATGAACCACCTTGCCGCGGTCTCCTATCGGACCTATGCCAGGTTAATCTACGAGACCCCGGATTTCCTCGAGTATTGGCAACAGGCAACCCCGATTAATGAAATCAATCAAATGCGCCTTGGAAGTCGCCCGGCCCGCCGGGGCGCCAAAGCCGACTTCGAAAACCTCCGCGCCATCCCATGGGTGTTCAGTTGGATTCAGAGCCGCCACGTGCTCCCGGGCTGGTATGGGCTCGGAGAAGCCCTCGAAAGCTACGGCTCGGAGCCCGAAGGCTTCCAACGCCTCCAAGAGATGTACGACGACTGGCCCTTTTTTCAGGTATTGCTCGACAATGCCCAAATCTCGCTGGCTCAAGCCGATATGCGGATCGCTCGGCTCTATGCCAATCTCGTTAACGACGCCGATGTCCGTGAAAACATCTTCGGTCAAATCGAAGCCGCTTTCGATCGCACTTGTCATTGGGTCCTGCGGGTCACGCGCCAACACCGGCTCCTGGACAACCAGCCGCTCTTGCAAAGCTCCGTCCGTCAGCGTGACCCTTATGTCGACCCACTCCATTTCATTCAAGTCGGACTCCTTAGGCGGCTCCGGTCATTGCCTTACGACCGGGAACATCCCGAAGCCAAACCGCTCCGCGACACCATTTTCCTTACCATCAATGGCATCGCCTCCGGTCTTAAGAATACCGGGTAGCGAGGCGTTGCGTCAGACCATTCGAGGCATGAGTGCGATCAAGGTCAGCAGGGGGCTGCCGACCCTACCACCGCTGTTGCGGTAGGGACCGCACTCCGCTGCGGTCCGCGCCTTCGCCTGTGCGAAGGCATTCTAAAACTTGACTCATCCTCAACGAATCTCCGCCTTTCAAGGCCGCTAGCGAGGCGTTGCGTCAGACCATTCGAAGCATGCGGCTAAACAAGAGCTTTGGCCGCACCCAACGCTTCCTGTCTACGCCTCGCTCATTTTCCGCTCCGCGGAAGGGAAAAGGGAGAAGGTTTTTTTTACGGCTCCCTTATACTGATAGGGACACTCTCCCGGACGTCCCATTTCTCTCTTTCTTCCCTTTCTGCGCCCCCACCTCGCACAACGCCAATATGGGACCTCGGGGACGAGGTCCCCATCACGGAATCACGAATCGACTGCTCCCATTCCTTCGCGCTGCTTCGCTTAAATTTTTTTCTTGCTAAGGAAGAATCGTCTTGGTTTAATCATCGCAAATTCACAAACAAAAACCTGAGGGGGATAGGCGCAATGTTGCATTGATTCCCCAGGCTATGGGATAGGATACAGTTTGTAGTATCGCCCGCACCCAAAGGCGAGGCGTGTTCTCGGTGTCCTATTCAGCCGCCTGAGGAGAGCTTCGCGCCTATCGCCGACGCAGGTCACTGTTTTGAATACGCGAGGCCGTGAGAATCCGAACTGGATTCCCAGCCTTCGCGGTGGAGAACAACCAGTTCAAAGTAATCCCAAACGAAACCAATTCCAGGAATTCAATCCCAAAGACGCTTGAAGGCTTTGCGGATTGTGGAGGAAAAATCAATATGAGGATAATACCGATAACAAGACCATTGCTAGGGACGTTTGCCGTGACCCTATGCCTTGGCCTGGGTCTGCAAACAAGCCATGCGGGGCGCGCGGCATTCGAATTCTTCGGTAATCTGGGGCCCGGAACAGGAAGCGCCATCGAAGGCGAAGCCGTCTCCGATTTAACCGACGACCCACAATTCCCCGATAGCCCGGGACTGGGCTCCGGAGACAGTGTGGCCGGCTTTCAATTGCCCTTCTTGAATCAAGGGCTCCAATTCCCGCCGAGCTTTAGTGAGGAAGACAATTTCGGCGATAACTATGGCACCTCAACCGAAGGCTTCATTTACGTCCCCGAAGCCGGGCAGTGGAAGTTTTTTGTGCGGAGTGATGATGCCTCCCGATTGGAGCTCAATCCCAACGGACCCGACCCTTCCGGGAGTGAGGTCATCGCGGAGGAGCCGGACTGTTGCAATTCCTTTCTCGATGACGAAGACCGCAGTTCAGAGCGACTCCAGCTCGAGCCCGGCACCCCCTACTACTTCCGGATGCTCCATAAAGAGGCAACCGGCGGCGACTGGTTCCAAGTCGGCTGGGACGGGCCCGGTCAGCCCGGACCCAAGTTGATCGAAGCGCAGTTTGTGCAGGAGTTTGCCACCGAAGGCGCGCCTGAGATTACGGTCGCACCCGAATCGGTGACGATCACCGAGCGCCAATCCGCAACGTTCAGTGTCGGTGTCAACGGCGCCCAGCCGCTCACGTACGAATGGACCGTGGGCGGTGAAAGCGTCGATGCCCCAAATAATCCGTTTATCACCCTGGAGGATGTCGCCCTGGAGCAAGATGGAACCACTGTAGCGGTGACAGTGTCGAACTCCGAAGGCGAAGCCGAGGCCGAAGCGACCCTGACGGTCAACCAGGACACGACGGCACCGACGGTCGTCTCAGTCGACCCACGCGGCAATCCCAACGGGGTCACCGTCCAGTTCTCCGAAGCAATGTCGGAGGAGAGCGCCCTCAATGCCGACAACTACGCCATCGATGATGGGGATATCGGCATCGACTCGGTCGAATTTCTCGAGGGCAATGACACCGTGCGAGTCAATACCAGCGGCGTCGGCTTCGCCGAGCTTAGCGACCATACGATCGAAATCAGCGACCTCGAAGATCGAGCCGCGACAGCGAATGCCATTGAGCCGAATCCGACCACTCGCGATTTCAGTTTCGGCGGCGGCGACGTAGCGGACTACAGCACCCTCATCACAGATGCCGGAGCGGTGCGCTTTTGGCGCCTTGGCGAGACCTCCGGTGGGACAGCAGCCAGTCAGGTCACGGGTGAGGATGACCAGGCGACCGCAAACGGCAGTTATAGCGGTGTGACGCTGGGCGCCGAGACACTGGTTCGCAACGCGACCGGCAATCCGGCAGCTCGCTTCTCCGAAGGGGCAAACGTCGATATCCCAAATGGCGGTGATGTCAATGTCGGCGGACCGTATCAGGAGAAGACGATTGAATTCTGGATCAAGCCGGAGGAGATCCTCGGCTCGGACACCGCTCAAGGCTTCTGGGAACAAGGGGGCGGCACCCGAGGCATCGGCTTCTACCTCATCGGCAATGAGCTCTTCATGAATGCCTGGAATAACGCGACCGAGGACGGCGTCGGCGACGACTGGGGCTCCGGATCCTCCGGCGAGGCCGTCTTTGTCGGCGGAGGCAATATCCAGGCCGGCGATGTCGTCCATGTGGTCGGCGTAATGGATGGCGTCGAAAACGATGACCTTAGCGGCACGCTTAAGCTCTACCTCAACGGCGAGCTGGTCGACGAAACGACCGGTGTGGGCTTGCTTTACAACCATGGAGGCGACGTTGACATCGGCGAAGTCGCCGACTTGACTCACACCGATCTCGCCAACACGGTGAACTTTAACGGGGTGATCGATGAGTTCGCCCATTACAATTCGGTGCTGTCTCAGGAGCAGATTCAAAACCACTTCGAGACCGCCAACATCCGCACCGAAGTCGGTCCGGTGCAGATCGTCGAGCAGCCGCAAGACGCGACCATTACCGAGGGCAATAACGTGAGCTTCAGTGTCACAGCCGAGGGAGCACGGCCTCGGAGCTTCGAATGGACGGTCGGAGGCGAGACCATCGATGACGCTGCCGGAAGCACGTTGGAGCTCACCGATGTCTCCCTGGATCGGGATCAAGCCGAGGTGAGTGTTCGGGTAAGCAATCGGTTCAGCGAGGCGACGAGTGAGACCGCTACGCTGACCGTGGAGCGTGATACAACAGCACCGGAAATCACGAATGCCGAAGCCGTCTTTGGCGCCTCGGAGTCGGCGATTCTGTCGGGCGTTCAGCTCACCTTCAGCGAAGAGGTAACCGCCGACACAGCGGAAGAGACGTCGAACTACTCGTTCGATCCGGCATTGGATGTCGACAGCGCAACGCTGGCCGACGACAACCAAACCGTTGAATTGACGACCGAGGTCCAGGAGGGCGCAACCCGGTACACGATCACGGTCGACGGTGTCGCCGATACCGCGTCCGACCCCAATACCACTTCGGGAGCGACGGTCGCCTACATCTCATGGACCACCGGTCCCGGTGCCTTGCATCGGTACTTCTATCCCGGAGTCTCGGGAGCGGATCTCGATACCGATTTCTACACGGCACCCCCGGATCGCGACAACCCGGGTGAGGTCCCGGAAGGATTCGCTCCTTTGGGCGAGGATCCGGGATCAAGCAGCACGTTCGTCGATATCTTCGAAAGCGGACGCGATGTCGCAGACGGATACCATGCGATCATGCGCGGCTGGCTGGTACCACCCCAGAGCGGCGATTACACCTTCTACCTCAGCTCGGATGACGTCTCGCAGTTGTGGCTAAGCACTGACGAGGATCCGGCCAATGCAACCCAGATCGCCAACGAGCCCCAGTGGAACGGTGCGCGGAATTGGACCGGGACCGACCGGCGCAGTGCGTCCGATCCGGAAAACATTTCGGATCCGATCACCCTGAACGAAGGCGAGCCGGTTTATGTGGAAGCTGTCTTTGCCGAAGGCGGCGGCGGCGATGGTATGGAAGTGACCTGGCAAGCCCCGGGACAAGAGCCGCAGGAAAATGGCTCGCCCTCGCGCATTACGGGCGAAAACTTAATGGCAACCGTCCCGACCTCCACGGTGGCGCCCCCATGGGATGTCAGCTTCAGCACACCTCAGAATCTGGCAACCCTCGAGCCCGGCGATGTCGAGGTAACGGTCGAGTTCAGTGACCTGGGCGACACGGTGATCCAAAACGTCCAATTCTTCGCAGGGGACGAAATGATCGGCGAGGCGTCGAGCAGTCCCTTCTCGGTGACGTGGGCCGCTTCAACCGGCAAGCAGACATTGCGCGCCGAGGTTGAAGATGAGCTGGAACGTTCCACAAGCACCTCAATCGAGGTTGCCGTGGGGGATGTGGCGCCTCAAGTCGTATCGTCCGGGACTTTCAGCGGCCAAAACCGAATCGGTGTGGTCTTTGATTCGGTGGTCACGGAGGAAACCGCCACCAACACGGACAACTACTCCATCCCGGGCGTCACGATAACCGGCGCCACCTTGGACGAATCGGGCACAAGCGTCGTTCTTGAAACCGAAAACCCCGTCGAAGAAGGGTTCAACCTCACAGTCGAAGGGGTTCAGGACAAGTTCGGCCTCAGTGCGCCAACCACCGAGGTGCAAGGCACCACGTCGCCACTCCAACATGGCGCTGTCGGCTTCGACATCGGCATGGAGGGAGGCGATCCGCTCGAGCCCGGATCGGCCACCCACCTTGGTGATGGCAATTATGATGTCGTCGCCGGCGGCAGCGACATCTGGAACGAAGACGATGCCATGCACTTCGTCTACGAAGAGATCTCCGGCGACTTCGACAAAGCCGTCCGGATTCAAGAGATGACGATGGCCGGCAGCACATGGGCCAAGTCCGGGCTTATGGCCCGCGTCAATACCGAGCCCGGAAGCCGCCATGTCATGAACATCATCACACCGCCCACCGGCGAGAACATCTACTCGATGCAAGAGCGCGTGGAAACGGATGCCTCGTCACAACGCTGGGGCGGCTCAAATGACCAGAGCGAAGGCGTTCCGCTGCCCAATGCCTGGCTGCGCTTGAAGCGGGAAGGTCAAACCTTCACCGCCTTCCGAAGCACCGATGGGCGCAATTGGACCCAGATGGACCAAATCACACGGGACGACCTTGAAGAGACGTTGCTGGTCGGAATGGCGTCGACCTCTCACGACAACGACGAAGGCGATACCATATTCACCCAGTTCCGCAGCTATGGGGATGCTCAAGTGGCCGCCCCGGCTCCGGAGCTCTCCTTCAGCGTTGCCGACGGAACGTTTACTGTGACCTGGGAGGGCCCGGGCACACTGCAAACCGCGCCGTCCGTCGGAGGCCCGTGGGAAGATGCTTCCTCTGACAACCAGGATGGTGAAGCAACGTTCTCAATCGCGGACCAAGCACAATTGTTCATAAGGCTCGTTCAATAACCAGAGCGTTACAGAGCAAACGAAGCATTGGGCCGGCGCCGGAGGGAAAGCCCCTCCGGCGCTTTTTTTAGGGTTTTTGATAGGGACGTTCTCCCGACCCCCCACTTTTCTACCTTTTTTCAACGGCAGATGCGTTTCCAGATCAACGCAGCTACTATGGGGTACAGGCGGTTCTGATGAACCGT
>JAHEOI010000349.1 GCA_018610125.1 Verrucomicrobiota bacterium | reverse complement strand
GGCGATAATCGTTACGCTGGTCCAGCGTATCTTACTGGCCCGGCGGTTTCGCCAAGATTGGATTGGGCCATTTTTGCACCCCGTGGCTATCACCGGATTCTTGGCCGTTCAATGGTGGGCGTGCTGGCGGCAGCTCGTTCAACGCAAAGGCCCCACATGGAAAGGACGCACAAATCCGGTTGCCAATAAGAAAAGGAAACAAGACATGACACTCCGAAGTCTGGTCATAGCAGTCTTACTGGGAGCTATTGCTTTCTCTCCCGCACAAGCCGAGAAAGAAACGGCCCCCAACCTCCCATCAAAAATAAAAAAAACGTCCAGAGGTTGGCGTATTGAAGTGTGACGGGATGTCGGATCCCCTTCTCGTGCGGCCGAAGCGCCTTGAAAAGGCAGCCCAAAAAATGATCAACGACTACGCGAACTGCTCGACATCAAATCGAGACAGACCGATTGATATGATCTGCAGACCTTCACAACTGGAATGGCGAATCACGAACGACGGCGTAATGGGTGGCTTCTCGCGAGGAAACATGGAAGTGACGCAAGAAGGCTACGGGCGCTTTAGGGGGAAGGTTTCCCTGGAAAACAATGGCGGCTTTACCTCGACTATGGCAGTCATCCCCGCTGTGTCCGGCGAAAACGTAAACAAAATCATTGTTTGCGCAAAAGGCGACGGGAAACGTTACAGTCTACGCTTGAAGCCGGCAGGAGAATACCGTGAAGTTTCCTATCGAGCCTATTTCGTAACCGGGGCCGATCTATGGCAGGAACACGAGTTTGCGCTTCAGGAGTTTACTCCGACCTTTCGAGGAAAGGTCTTAAGCGATGTCCCTCCCTTGACAGCACAGGTATTGCGAGAGATCGGTTTTTTGATTGCCGATAAGCAAGCCGGCCCCTTCGAGCTGCTGGTCGGTCGTATAAGCCTTGGCTCGTAGTCAGTCATGATGAAGCGTCAAATCCACCTGACAGAGAAACACGTCCGCCGGGGAAAAATGCGATAAACGATTCCTATGCGACTGCAATGCAATATTGACCAAAGCGGGCGGTTGGCTCGCATGATTTTTGGAGGGACCCTTCTGGCGGTTGCGGTTTTACTCTTCATTGGATGGTGGTGCGGTCTGGTGTCGGGGTGGTGGATGTGGCCATCCTTGATTTTCTTACTCATCAGTGGGGTGTTTCTAGTCTTCGAGGGGATGAAGGGATGGTGTGCCGTGCGCGCCCTCGGGATTCGGACATGGATCTGAGGTTGAGCTCCCCGGACCGCCGGCCTGCCGAGAAGGGTTTTTCCACTATGGCGTAATGATTCGGCCGCAAAGAGGCCTAAAGGCCGGAAAATCGGGGTTGAGGCCGCGTTTCTCAGCCGTGCTGAAACGATCGCCTTATGCGAGGTCGTGCCGTGACGTCGGCCAGTCCAATTTCATGCAGGGGCAATCCCTTCGTTCGAGGGCCATTGCTAAACAAAATTGACGGACTGGCATCGATAGGGTACTTGGTGGGGCTATGTCAGAGACAACGCTTCCGGGAATCGGGCCGGTGATGGGACCAAAGAGGGCTTTTACCAATTTCGTGGCGGTGCTCGCCTTGGTGACGGCAATGGCAGCGGCCGGCCAGACGTCGGAAAAGGTTTATGATATCACCGAGCACGGAGCCGTAGGGGATGGTGAAACCCTCTGCACGGAAGCGATCAACGCAGGCGTTACCGAATGTGCTCAAGGGGGCGGTGGAACCGTCCGGATTCCTCCGGGGCATTATCTGAGCGGCACGATCGAATTAAAAAGCAACGTCACGCTGAAGCTTGCCCAAGGGGCCACCATTGTCGGGACCAAAGAGCTGGATCGGTATCGTTACTTGAATCCGGACAATGGAAGCATCTCAAAGGGGACAGAGCATCGCTGGCACCGGGCCCTCATCGTCGCGTCGGGAGTTGAAAACGTGGAGCTGGTGGGTCCCGGCTTTATTGACGGCCGCCATGTCTACGATCGCAACGGCGAAGCGAACATGCGAGGCCCCCACACCGTTATTATCGGCGACAGCCGAAACATCACGGTCCGCAACCTAAATATTAAGCGATCCGGCAACTATGCGCTATTCTTCCGCGGCTGTCGCAATGTCGTCGTGCGCCACACCGGTGTCACGGGTGGCTGGGATGCTGTGCATTTCCGGGATTTTGACGGTCGGAGCAACCGTAACCTCGCCATCAGGCATTGCCGGTTCTTTACCGGTGATGATTGTATCGCCGGTGAATACGTCGAGAATCTGCACATCGAAGACACCGCCCTGAATACGTCCTGCAATGGTATCCGCATCATTGGGCCGGTCCAAGGCATGACAGTCCGGGACTGTGATTTTTATGGGCCGGGAGAATACCCCCATATACCTCAGAACCGACACAATATGCTTGCGGGGATACTCCTCCAGCCGGGTGCTTGGGGGCCCGCGCCCGGCCCGTTGCGCGATGTAACTATCAGCAACATCACAATGAAAAACGTCTCGGCTCCGATTTCTGTTTGGCTAAAGCGGGAGGACAACACGGTGGACAACATCCATGTCAGCAACATGGTCGCAACGGGTGTCTATAAGGCTGCGGCGACTGTTGAGTCCTGGACCCAGGAAGCAATCGGCGAGGTCAGCTTCAAAGATATCAGGCTCCAATTCCGAGGCGGCGGTGAGATCATGGAGAACCATGCTGCTTCGAGGCCGCATGTTGGGGCCCGCGCTATGCCGGCATGGGGTTTGTTCGCCAAGAATGTTGAAAAATTAGAGGTTGAAAATGCCCAACTCACGACCAATCTGGGAGATCCGCGTCCCACGGCCATCTTTCGGAATGTTGACGATCTGACCCTTGACCGCGTTGCCGTCCCGCAGACCGCGCTCACGCGCGCAAACGAGCAGGTCGTCTATGAGGATGTCGGCGAGCGACGTGTGACCGACAGCGCCTCGGCGTTTACGTCGGATAACTGACGGGAACGAGCTCACAAACACTTGAAGCCGTCACAAGAGCTGGAAGCTTTTGCCACTTCCTCAGACGGTATGAGCTTCCGGAGAGACTTTAAGAAGACGTCGAATTAGGGCATTGTTTGGTTGGCACACAATGTGGCGAATCCATTTTTTGTGTGCCACAATCGCTGTTGAATAAATGGGACCTCGGGGACGACGTGCTTATCAAGGAGGGAACGCTCTTCCGCTGCCGACGCTGTTTGGCAGACCATCGGTCTGCATTACGGGTGTCGTGGGGGGAAGAGCGGACTGCAGCGGAGTGCAGTCCCTACCGCCACTGCGGCTTTGCGGTGTCAAAGCGACTGACGCAGTCGAGGCGGTCAGTGACCGCCCCGAAAGGATCTCAACCGCCTTTAGGCTTACCACCTTATGTCCAAGCATGCTCGCCAAGTATCCGACTCGACCCAGATCGTAATACGGATGTCTTTGTCGGGAACGGCGGCGCTGCCTTGTTTGCTGGAATCGACAAAATTGTTAAGCATAGCGTGTGCCACCATGAGTGAAGTTTTTCTCCGGCGGTGTGGAAGGGCGCGATGTGCGGGAATCTCGAATGTGGCCGCGACAAGCTTCCGATAGCTTGTATGCCCTATGGGCAGCAGTGCCCATTTATGGAATCCCGAAATTGGGCGTGCTTCCCCAAGGACTCCAAGGAGGAGGAGTTCGTTCGGGGTTTACGAAAGCCTGAACTTGACACCGGAGGAACGGAAATGATACACGCACAAATACTTGGAAAAACGAAAGGTGGCAATTCTAAAGGCCGGGGTCGGACGGGTTAGGGTGCCTCCGGCACCGACGTAGAGGTTGAGGGCAGGTGGCGGTATGTGCTGAATTTTTTTTTTGAGCAGGCGAACGGGAGGCTGAAGCGAGCCAATTCGATAAAGGACGAGACATCAAACTCGAGCGCAAGGAATGTATGTTAATGGTGCTAAGTAACGCCTGTATCAGTCCAAGACAGTTATGGGGGCGAATCGCGGGGATCTTGTTGATTGCGGCGGTGTCAGGGCTTGGGCAGGGCGCTGAGCTCGAACCGCCTGCGGGTCTGGACGAGAGTCGAACGAGCCGATTATCGGCGGAAGAGAGAGAGGAAGTGTTTGCGATTGCCGAGGCCGCACTTCGCGAACGTGGCATCGAGCTTGAGGGGCAAAGGATCTTTCGCGCCGATAGCCGTGTGATACGGAGCAAGGCGGACAATTTACCTCGAGCAAAAGCGGTGCATTATCGGTATCGAGACGATGCGGCCCTTGTGTCGACGGTCAATCTCGAGACCGCGGATGTGGTCAAGTTTGAAGTTGTGCCGCACAAGCCGGTTCCATTTGCCGAGGAGGAAATCGAACTGGCACGTGGACTGGCAGCGGAGAACGAGCAGGTTCGCGAGCTTCTGGAAAAGCCGGTGAGCGATTTGGAAGTGGAGCCGCTGGGGGTGCCGATTTTTGGCGAGAATGACCCGCTTTTTGGTAAACGCATCGTGGATCTCCTTTTCCGGACAGAAGCGAGCTACGTCGATTTACGGGTTACGGTTAATTTGACAGATGAAGAAGTCTTGGTCGGGACGCAAGCCTCTCAAGGTCTG
>JAHEOI010000348.1 GCA_018610125.1 Verrucomicrobiota bacterium | reverse complement strand
CTCCACCAGCGCACGTGCCGCGCGGTTGCTCCCCCCTGGCCCCACCACTTCTTCGGGGCCACGCCCAACCCTTCCACCATTGCCGGACTATCCCTCGCCGCGTGAATTGAAGGCTCGCGGCATCTTTCGTAGAGCCCAATTCCAAGTCGAGCCACGGCCTATTGCAAGATTCGCTATGCCTCCGTCTCACGGGGCGTCGTTGGATTCACGTTTACCGCCTTTCCCAAAAAAAGCCAAAAATCAACCTTTCGGACGATGGTGGAGGCAGCGTCCTCGAGCGTAAAGTCCTCGCATGGATGAAATGGGAACCAGGGAACGCGTTGAGAGCGCCTATCGGAAAATACTTACGGCTTGTCTCCAGAAGGTTGCCGTCTTGTCTCAGGTAGGCCTGTGCGCTTCGCTCCCAACGCACACCCCTTTTCCCTTTCAAGCAGCACGATAAGTCCACAAGAAGGCTTTAAGCCAGCCTAGAACATCCTTAACGATGAACCATTTGTATGAATATAAAGAAATCCTCTAAACCTTCACTCGTTGGCATCGCGGCATTCGTGACGGCGGCAGTCCTTTTCATCGTAATGGCGCAAGTTCCTATCCATGCCGAGACTACGGGCGCTACGGAAGAGGTCTCGGTCGAAGGATTGCAACAGATTGATGAGTTTTTCGCAGACCCCCGTGAGAGTAGCAGCAGTGGCAGCGTGCTATTGGAAGAAGGTCGGATCTACTTGGTCGAGATGAAGGGAACAATGAGCCTCTGGTCATCATGGTCGAAGTCTACATGGTCTAATGTGTGTAAAAAAGGAGACCCAGATCCAAAACCAATCTATCCAAGTCCCGGTGCCGAGAACATTTTGGTAGGCATGGATCCTGCCTATCATTTTGCTTCGCCTTCAACTAGCTCGCTTTGTTCGAACGATGTTGATCTGCCTCACCGGGCGCATGGATGGGAATACTTGCAGGCCGGTGAGTGGGAGGTTTTCACGCTGCTCAATGAAGGATATTCGGCTGCCCATACCTATTTATCGCGCATTAGCGGTGAAGGTCACGCCTTGACGGTTAGGCTGGACGACACTCCATTGGAGGACAATTACGGCAAGATTCGGTTCAGGGTCCTTGAAGAGAGCTCGCCTCTTGGAGAAAATAAATTCCCTGAATTGGTCTCGGCGAATAATGTGGGCAACGTGATTGGCCTCTGCTTTAGCGAGCCTGTTACGCCGGAGACTGCCGAGTACGAGGGGAATTACAATGTTGATGGGGTCACGGTGGCGAGTGCTGAGCTCCGTCCGGACGGCATCTCGGTGGAGCTCCTGGTCGAGGGGGAGCTCCCAGCCTCGTATGCGATCGCGGTGAATGGGGTGAGGAATACGGCCGGGAATCTTTTGCCGGAGAATACAACCATGACCGTGGAAAACTCTGGGTTAAACAGCGTCACCCTTGAGCGATCCTCAAGCGACCCGGCAACCCGAGGTGGCGTTTTCAGTTGCCGTGCGGGCGAGTTTGAGCTCCGAGCGGATGGCTCCGATTTTTGGGGTGAAGCCGATGGCGGGTACTTCGTCTACGAAGAAATGATGGGCGACTTCGATCTCCGTGCACGTGTCAAAAGTCTGGAACATATCAATCCGTGGACCAAGGCGGGTATCATGGCTCGGGCAAGCCTCGCGGGAGACAGCCCCATGGTCATGAATATTGTCACGCCTGCCGAAGGGAGCAATGCCTGGCTCGCTCAACTGCGTCGTGAAGCAGGCCAACGAGCCGAACGTTTCCCGGTTCCAAATGAAGTAGGTAATCCTCCATATCCGAATGCTTGGATTCGTCTGACGCGTACCGGGGATTCATTTACCGCCTACCATAGCAGCGATGGCGGCACATGGACCGAATATGCGCAAACCGATGAGACGTTCCCGGAACAAATGTATGTCGGGATGGCGCTCACCTCGCACTACCTCGGCGAGGTCGCCCGGTCGGAGTTTGCTGATTACAGTAGTGGCAGCAGCGAGGGGAGCCGAGACCAGCCACCTGTTATCACGCAGCAACCGCAGAGCGTGACAGTCTCCGAAGGGGCAAGGGCAACATTTACGGTCGTGGCCGAAGGGGGGAGCGATTATCAGTGGTATAAGGGGACTGCGGCCTTGGCGGGCGAGACAAGCCCCGCCCTGGTCATTTCCACCGTGACGGGTTCGGATGCGGGGGAATACTGGGTCGAGGTGGGCAATGCCGACGGAACTGTGGCGAGCACGCGCGGGATGCTGTTGGTGGAGGAGGAGGATTCAGACTCGAACCGTTGGCGCAACGGTGTGACACGATTGGTTTACACCGAAATCGAAGGCGGATCCGTAAGCGATTTCTATCCGGAGCCACGCGGTATCGGTCAATTTCCCGAAGGCGCTCAACCATTCGGCGAAGGCCCCGCGATGAGCAACCTCGTTAGCGAGTTTGAGACCCCGGTCGATGTTATGGACAACTATGGGGTCATCATTTATGGATTGCTCCATCCCCCGGTTACGGGCGATTACATCTTCTTTATCAGTGCGGATGATAATGCCGAGCTTTATTTGAGCTCGGATAAAGACCCGGCCAATTCATCGTTAATCGCCAGTGAGCCGCAGTGGACCGGAAGCCGGGATTGGTTGGGAACGGACCAGCGAGATCCGGCCAAACCGGAAAATCGATCCGAGCCCATTCACCTGGAAGCGGGACGAACCTACTACATCGAAGCAGCAATGAAGGAGGGTGGCG
Organism: Verrucomicrobiota bacterium; assembly: GCA_018610125.1. Classification (GTDB taxonomy): domain Bacteria; phylum Verrucomicrobiota; class Verrucomicrobiia; order Limisphaerales; family JAHEOI01; genus JAHEOI01. The sequence continues at coordinate 813 of JAHEOI010000348.1, read as the reverse complement.
TAGGCGACAATCTTGCTGTTACGTGGCAGATGCCCGGTGAAGGTCTCCCGGCTAATGGCAGCCCGCCGATTCAAGGGGAATTCCTCGAAGCGATCCCGCGAGACCTGGTGCCGCCCACCGTCGATGATTTGGTGATCCACCGACACCCCCAAAGCCAGGTGACGACGGCCGGCAGCTCGGTGACGTTCACGGTCGAGGCGTCAAGCGGCGTTAATCCGATCTCTTATCAATGGCAGAAGAACGGGAAGTCCATTCCGGGTGCCACGGGCTCAAGCTGGGAGGTGAATCCCGCAACCATTCCCGATGGTGGGAGCGTCTATACGGTAATTGTGAGCAATGCTGCCGGCTCGATTATTAGCGAAGAGGCGGTGCTGACCGTTCGGGCTACTAACGGTGCCGTGCAAACATTCGCATTCGATCTGGATGCCGACACGGTTGAACACCTGGATGTGTTTGTAATTTCCGGGGATAGCACAGAGTGGCGGGATAGCGGCGGGATCGACGACTCCGGTTACCTTGCTCTCACCGATGCGCTTCCAGACCAACGCGGAACAGTCGTCTTTCCGGACTTCCATTCCGGAGAATCGGTGGCCGCGTTCACCCTTTCAATGGATGTTCGGATAGGTGGGGGGACGGCATGGCCTGCGGATGGGCTCAGCGTGAATTTCGCGCGTCGGGGTGACCCGGTCATTGGCACCGGGGAAGGATTTGCCGGCCCGCCGTCCAGTCCGTTTGACGAGACCGATCATCCGGAAGAAGGAACGACCAGCGGGCTGGCGATTGGCATGGATGGGTGGTTTAGCCAAGGGGACG
>JAHEOI010000347.1 GCA_018610125.1 Verrucomicrobiota bacterium | reverse complement strand
GGAAGCGGTTCCTATAGAACTCTTCCCATTCGCGGGTTTTCGGTGATATGATGTCCTTGATCCAACTCATGGTCTTATGGTTTTAGAGGGCTCCGTCGCCATCATCCTTCGCTCTGTCTTTTAAAGATCTTGTGTTCGACCGGGTTCCTTCTTCGCTTGGACCAGACCAAAGCGATGATCCCGAAGGCGATGAGTATACCGATGATACCTCCCCAGATCAGGAAGCCGCCGCTCATGTCCATGCCTGCTTGGGAGAGCCGTTCTTCATCGGCTTTCTTGAGAAAGGCCGTGAGATGAGCGATCTCTTTTTGGGTCAGCGTATCGTCGTCGTAAGCCTCTTTCATTTCTGGGAACCCGGGATTTTTGAGCATTCCGCGGATCCCTGCTTCTCCCAAGCGATCGTGGGCTCGGGTAAGGTCTTTCGCGTAGCGACCCCCTCCCACCAGGATCTTATCGTTCTTCACGTGGTGGCAGGTCACGCATGAAGGACCACCGTTCTTGAACCTTTTGCGTCCCGTAAAGAGTTTGATGCCGACCTTTGCTTGGCCAGCGATCTTGGGAGCCTGCTCTTTTTTCTGATCTTTTTGGCTATCCTGAGCCGTCGCTTTTTGCTCGCTTTGATCGGGAGATTCCTTTTCGATGTAGCTTAGGACCGCATCGATCTCCTTATTGCTCAGGTTCTGATCCGGCATGCGGGTCTTATTGAATTTCTTGTATTGGGCTTTTGCTATCGAGTCCCCCTCTTCGATCATCGAGCTGGAGGACTTGATGAAGGAGTAGAGCCAGTTTTTATCGCGCCGGTCGTTCACGTTCGCCAGGTCGGGACCGACTAAGCGTCCGCCTCCGATCTTATGACAGGAGGCGCAGTTCTGTTGGAACAGTTTTTCTCCGCTCTGTGCTTCGCTTTGAAAAGGAAGGGTGAGCATGAGGCCCCCGAGGGCAAGGATCGATAGTAGTAGGCTCCGGTTCTTCATTCCTTTTGGGTTTTGGTCCCATCGGGCTGTTCAGGTGTAAAGGTCCCGTAGTCCGATAAGGAGAAAAATGAGATTCATCATACTTTATGAAAGAATGCATAAAGGGCGGGTCATGCCTTTTTCAATTGGTCGGCAACGATCGATCGAGCTGTTGTCAGGAGGTTGAGGGTCTCCATCCAGTTCCGATCGATCGCATCGGGCGGGTGTTTTCCCTTTAAATCCTCCTCCATTTCTTTCAGATCCCGGCTCAATTCCCTGAGCCGTTGCTCATCCCTTATGATCCCGGCTTTCTGGCTCATAAGGCGGCGCACCCACTGACGGATGCGTTCGAGCTCTTCCTTCTTGTCTTCGGGAATTGCTTTATGGTGATAAGGAGGTTGAGGAACTTGAGAGGCAAAAGGTTCATCGACTTCGTGTTCCAAAGCCTTGGAGGTGCGGACCGAAAAGACCAGCCCTTCGAGAAGGGAATTGGACGGAAGGCGATCCGCCCCGTGGAGACCGGTAAAGCTCACTTCACCACAGGCCCATAGGCCCTTCATTCCGGTCAATCCCTCAGCATCCACCGGGATCCCTCCACAACAATAATGGGCGGCCGGGGCGACCGGGATCGCTTCCTCGCTCGGCGATATTCCCTGCTCTTTGCAATAGGCCAGGATACTGGGAAAGCGCTTTTGAAAATCTTGATACGAGAGATCCGAAGCGTCCAGGAACACGTGATCGCTTCCCGTTCGCTCCATTTCCCATGCGATCGCGTGGCTCAGGGAGCGGCGAGGGGCCAGTTCCCCCTTGGGATGGTATCGATTGGCAAAAGCTTCTCCATGGATGTTCAGAAGGCGTGCTCCCTCCCCCCGCACTGCTTCCGATATCAGGAAGGCCCGATCTTCTCCCTTTTGATAAAATGCGGTAGGATGGAATTGAACCGATCCCATGTTCCGAAGGGGAAGCCCAGCCCGTTCGGCCATGGCGTATCCATCTCCGGTGGCGATCCCCGCATTGCTGGTCCGCTCGTAGACTTGCCCTGCCCCTCCCGTAGCGAGGACCGTGTTCGAGGCGATCGATGCTATCGCCTTATCGCTCTTTTCATCCAGCACGAAAGCGCCTTTGCACCGCCCGTTCTCCGTGATCAGATCCGTCGCGAACCGATGGGGTAAAAGCTCCAGGTTGGGAATTTCCCGGGCCTTTTGCAGTAGCGCACCATGGATCGAGGAGCCGGTCCGGTCCCCGACGTGGAGGATCCGTTCCCGCGTATGGCCGCCTTCCTTTCCTCTGTCCAAAGAACCGCTGGGGTCGCGGTCGAAGGGGATTCCTTCCTTCAAGAGGTCAGCGATCCGGGGAGGGGCTTCCTTAGCCACCATGCGGACGATGGCGGCGTTGCTGTCCTTTCCGCCCACTTTCAAGGTGTCGTTGGCGTGGAGTTCCCATCTGTCTTCCAATCCCACCGCCGCAGCGATGCCCCCTTGTGCCAGCTCCGTATTGGTATCCGGTAGCTCGTCTTTGGCCAGCAGGCGAACGCTATGGTCGGGGTGCATTCGCGAATAGTTGATAGCAATGGAAAGCCCGGCGATCCCGCTTCCGATCACCAATAGGGCATCGGTGCGGGTTTCAGGCGACATTCTTTTCCTGGTTCGGGAACATCTGCATCAGAGCGCGATAGGCCGGGATTCGGATCTCTTCCGACAGCTCGATCCGCGGCTTTCCTTCTTCGAGGGCCTGCTCCACTTTTTCAAGGGTGTTCACCTTCATGAAGGCGCACTCGCTACAAGCGCAGCTGTTATCTGCGTGGGACGGGGCGGGTATCAACTCCTTGTCCGGAGCTTGCTTGTTCATCTTGTGCAGGATGCCCCATTCCGTGGCCACGATGAAGCGTTTTTTGTTGGACTCCCTCACATAGCGGAGCATCGAAGAGGTCGAACCGATGTGATGGGCCAGCTTGAGGACCGCTTCTTCCGATTCGGGGTGGGCGAGGAGTTGGGCGCCCGGGTAGCGTCCCATCAGTTTCATGATCCGCTCCATGGAGAAGGCTTCGTGCACGCTGCAAACCCCGTCCCAAAGGAGCATTTCCCGGCCCGTCACCTCCATGAGGTAGCGGCCCAGGTTTTTGTCCGGCGCGAAAATGATGGGGCGATCCGGGGGAATGCTCTGGATCACTTGCTTCGCGTTGGAAGAGGTACAGATCCGGTCGCTCATGGCTTTCACTTCGGCGGAACAGTTGACATAGCTTACCACCTCATGATCGGGATGTTGCTCGATGAACCGTTGGAATGGATCGGGTGGACATGCGTCGGCCAAGGAGCAGCCGGCCTCAGTGTCCGGAAGGATCACCTCTTTTTCCGGCGCCAGGATCTTTGCGGTCTCGGCCATGAAATGGACCCCGGCCAGAAGGATCCGAGGGGCTTCGCTCTCTTTGGCGCTTTTGGCCAATGCGAGGCTATCCCCCACTTCATCCGCCACCTCTTGGATCTCCGCTCTTTGGTAATAATGGGCGAGGAGAAGGGTGCGGCTTTCTTTTTTGAGCTTTTGGATCTCTTCTTGCCGTTCGGCGATGGTTCCCGTTCCGTTCATGCTGCAAATTGCTTCTGACGCCATCACGAAGGTGATGCGCTGGGAACGGGGAAATTATGAGGATGGTCATATCGCCCCGTTTTCCGATCAAAACGGTCCGGTCTATTGAATTCGGATTTCGGACCCCGATGGGGTCCTCGATCATGGGCCGTTCGCGACCCCTATCGGGCCCCGTTTCCCTGTGTTTGGGGGAACGGACGCCGCAGGCGTCCGAAATCTATAGACCCCATGGTATCCCCCGCCATGACCCCGGGATCCCATCGGGGTCCGAGATCTATAACCCGTTAGAAGCCCCCGCCACATTATAACCAAGGAACGGACGCCGTAGGCGTCCATATCTATAGACCCCATGGTATCCCCCGCCATGACCCCGGGACCCCATCGGGGTCCGAGATCTACACCGTCATCGAGAAGATCCGCTTCTCGGGTTGGTCGCGATAGAGGCGCGCATCGAAGGCCATACAGATGTTCCGGACGAAAGGACGGCCTCGGGGGTTGATGCGGAGCTCTTGCTCGCTTTGTTCGACGAGGCCGTCGTTCTGTGCCTCCTTCAAGCGCTCCAAAGCCTTTTGCAGCACTGGCCATCGCTCGGCCTCATCCTCCGACCATTCGGCCCGGTAGCGGCACATCAGGTCCAGGATGATGCGGCGGAGCAAAAGGTCCTCTTCGGTGTTCGCGTGGCCTCGGAAGATGGGCAGTTCATTGTTCTCCAGAGCCCGCTGGTAGCTTTCCACCTTCTTTAGGTTTTGCCCGAAACCGTACCAAGCGTCGCTAATAGCTGAGGCTCCCAGACCGATGACGAGGTGCCCCTGGAAGGGGATGTAGCCCATGAAATTGCGGTGGAGCCGACCTTCCCGATCGGCTTTGGCCAGTTCATCGTGAGGAAGGGCGAAATGGTCCATCCCGATCTCCTCGTAACCTGCCTCTTCCAACATTTCCCGGCCGATCTCG
>JAHEOI010000346.1 GCA_018610125.1 Verrucomicrobiota bacterium | reverse complement strand
CAAGCACAGAGCCGAAGCCCGCGGCAATTTGAGCTGTCGGCCGTTCTCGCCCAGCGCTGCCGCCGGAGCCGATTGTAATCGCCGAGGCAACCATTTTGACGACCGGTATTCGCCCTCGAACATTCCCTTCCTTGTTATGAAAGGCCTCAATGGCGTGGTCCGTGCCATGACCCTCCGCCTCGGGCGCGAATTTGAACACCACCAAGCCGCTCAGAAGTCCGCCAATCGTCGTGACTACCGGGATCATCCAATAACGAGCGATCGGCGTTACAACGGTTTCACCCTCCCCTATCGGCTCGGGCGGATGATCCCCCGCCCCCAAGCCAAGAAAAAGCGACTGCGCCCAGCCGATTGATTCAAAGAAGACGATCGAGCCCACTCCGGCAACAATTCCGACCAGACCCCCGATTAGAAGCCACTTACGTAGGTAGTAAATATTTTCCGACTCGGCCAGCTTTTTCTTCAATTTCTTAAATGCCAATTTTTCAGAAATATCAAAGTCAAAGAGCGCCGTCTACAACGCTTCACTTTCTTACCCCTAACATGATTGTCGCGGGCATGCAACCCCTGGCGAGGCGTTTGCCTCAGACCCGCCAAGGCATGGTAGCAGGTTAGCAACTCCTCCGCATCGAACGCTTGCTGTCGAACGCCTCGCTCATTTTCCGCTTCGCGGAAGGGAAAAGAAGAAATTTTCTTAACGCCTCGCCACAGATTCCTTAAGGCCGAAACACTTGACTCAAAGACAACAAATTTTGTTGAACAGGCCTCTCGCACGGGTGAGTGGCCAAGGTGATCCGGCCTTACCTCAATACTTCCGCCAAAGGGAAGGCATAAACAGGACAAGCACCGCAAAGAATTCGAGTCGCCCGAGGATCATAAAGAAGCTCAAAAGCAATTGAGTCGCCGGACGGAATCCGGCAAAAGTTCTTGTCGGCCCGACTGCACCGAAACCCGGCCCAATATTGAAAAGCGTTGAAACCACCGACGAGAAGCAGCTGATAATTCCCAAATGAGGTTGCAGCAAGCTCACCAAGGCCGTGCCGATAAACACCGTCACTCCCGCAAGCGCAACGAAAAAGACCGTTTGGATCTTCAGGGAATCCCCCACCAAGTTTCGATTCAAGTGGATCGCGACCACCTGGTTGGGTCGAAAGGCAGTCAGGATCTCCAAGCGAGTAATCTTAAAGAAGAGAAGCCAGCGACTCACCTTGATCCCCCCGGCGGTTGATCCGGCACAACCGCCGATCCCCATCAACAACAAGAGGACCACCCTCGAAAACGCCGGCCATTGATCGAAGTCCGCCGTGACATACCCAGTAGTCGTCATAATGGATACGACTTGAAATACCGAATCGCGAAAGGCTTGAGCGAAGCTTCGGTCCTGCTTCAACAAGACCAGATCCACAGCCACGATGAGCGAGCAGCCGAGCAAAAGCAGCAAGAACGCCTTGACTTCCTCCTCACGCCGCCATCGCTCGAACCGCCCCCGTAAGAGCCAGGCATAGAACATGAAGCTGATCCCGCCGAGCATCATGAACAGCGTGAGCCAAAGCTCGACACCCAAGCTCTCGAAGGCGGCAATGCTTTCGTTATAAGGGCTGAATCCCCCGGTCGAGATCGCGGTGAAGGTATGGCATATCGCATCGAAAACGCTCGTTCCCAGGACGATGAGGCCGAGACAGCATAGCAGCGACAACCCCCCATAGATCAGCCATAGGCGGACGGCAACCTCGTGAATGCGGGTTTGGACTCCCTGACCCGATTTTGCCGAAGATTCATGCCGAAATAAGGCCTTGCTTCCGACTCCGAGCGAGGCCAACAACGCAACAAAGAGCACCAGTATGCCCAAGCCGCCAAGCCATTGAGTCAACGCCCGCCAGAGGATGAGACTCCTGGGGATTTCATCCAAATCGGTGATCACGGTCGCCCCGGTCGTTGTGAACCCCGAGATCGATTCAAAAACGGCCTCGGACGGGGAAAAGCCGGAATCGCTGAACAGAAACGGCAACGCCCCAAACAGGCCGCACACGAGCCACCCCAAACCGACGATGGCGATCCCTTCCTTTCGCAGCATCTCGCGACCCGCTCGGCGTCCGAGAAGAAACAATATCCCCCCCACCCCGAAACTGATGGCGATCGAAAGAAAAAAAGCCCAGGAAGCGTCTCCAATCCGGCGTCCGACGTAGGCCGCACCGATGGCAAAGGCCAAGCACAACGCCATCATGCCGCTGAGCAGCAACAAGACGAGCCCGAGGATCTTGCTCAGCAATCGGAAATTCATTTGGCCCTCAGCAGTTCAATAAAGCCTTGCTTGGCCTCCGGCGAGACAATCGCATAAACCGTGTCGCCTTCCCGGATAACGTCATCTCCGGTCGGAACAAAGGCTTGATTGCCTTGCTGCAATGCGACCAGGCCGCTCCCGTCGGGCCATTGGCTTGCTGAAACCGATTTCCCCACCACTCCGGCCGAATCGGCAATCGGACATTCCAAAATTTCGAGTCCACCGGCAAGCCTGACAACGACATGGAATTGATCCGAGGTGACAAAGCGTAAGAGATCCCTGGCGGCCGTCACCCGGGGGCTGATGGCCCCAAAGATGCCGAGCTGCTCGCTGTTCTGGGTAATGACAGCGGCGTAATCCGCGCGGTGGATCAACGTCAACGCGTATTTGGCCCCGAGATTTTTTGCCTGCAAGCAGGCCATGACATTGTCTTCGTCGTCATTGGTTGTCCCAATGAAGAAATCGACATCGCCTACCTGTTCCTCCCGCAATTGGGAGAGCGAGGTGGCATCCCCATGGATGACAACGCTGCGAAGGAGGGTGTTCGAGAGCTCTTCACAGCGGGCTTGATCACGCTCGATCAACCGGACGTGATAATTCGCTCCTTCAAGCATTTGAGCAAGCGCGAAGGCATACTCGCCGCCGCCGAAGATCACGACCTTGGTATGAACGTTCCGGATGGCTCTCGGCTTAAGGGTCTGGACCGCCTCCTGTAAGCCCAAAGGATCGCCGAACAGCGTCACCAAATCCCCGGCCTCAAGGGTTTCGGTCCTTGAAGGCACAATGTTGCCATTGTCCCGCTGAATCAGGGCAACACGAACCCGCGACGGCCAATCCAGGCTCTGGAGGGCTTGACCGACCGCATTACTCGTGCCGGCGACATGCACCTGTTGGAGCTCGACGCGTCCCCGTGCAAATTCCTCCACCAGCAGCCCTTGCGGGTTTCGCACGAACTTGGCCAACTCCACCGCCGCCAGTCGCTCACTGCTAAAAAGGTAATCGATTCCGAAATGACTGCGATAATCGAAGAGCCATTCTTCCCGCTGAAGACCGGGATGCACGCGAGCGATCGTTTTACGGGCCCCCATGGCATGCGCCGCAGAAGCCGAGACCAAATTCAAGTTGTCATCACCGGTCAACCCGAGGAAGAGGTCGGCCTCAGGGGCATTCGCTTCGGCCAACGTGCTTGCCGAGGAGCCTTCACCGACGACCGAATGCACGTCCAACTGATCATTCAGGTCATTGCTGACAGTCGCGGAGGAATCAATAACGCAGATATTGTGCTGTTTGCCGGAAAGGATTTCGGCCAAATGACGGCCCACCTCTCCACCACCAACAATGACGATGTTCAAAGCTTCGATCCAGGTTTATTGCTTTTCATACGCCCCGCTGTCCGTCCGCTTCATAACGGTGAAGCCCGCTTTTTTCGCATCCGAAAAGGACAACGGCTTCAATTTCATCGGCGAGCTGAAGCTGGAGATGACCCGCCGGACCGGTCGCTTACAAGCAGGGCACTTTGTCAGCTCAGTGGCCGACAGCGGGCGTCGGAGGGTAAAACGGCCCCCGCAAGGCTTGCAGCTCCCTTCACAAAGCTCATATTCGTAAAGCGGCATAGCAACTTCAATGTAACGTTATTCGCGGGCCAAAAAATAATTTTTTTCTGATCGGCATCGGATAAGCTATTACTATGGCAGTGGTACGGATACTAATCGACGGTTACAGCTTACTTCATCACTGGGGCGAGCTTGCCCCGGGGCAACCGCGCTATTCGGCCGCTGCACGTGACGTCCTCATTGACCGGCTTCGCCAATACCAGGATGCCATCGGCACGCCACTAACAATCATCTTTGATGGAAACAACGCCCCGAGTCAACCCTCGGCGGCGCCTTCGTCGTGTCGCGAGCTCGAGATTCTCTACTCCTCACTCGGTAAGACCGCGGACGAGCTGATCGAGCGCACAACCGCTCGCTTACGCGAATACGGCGAGGTTTGCGTGGTGACGAACGACTTTGCAGAACAGGATACGATCTTATCGCTCGGGGGATTCCCTGTCGGCTGCGAGCATTTTATTCGCCAGGTGGAACAGGCGCTCAGCCGGCTCCAGCAGGAGGTCAATGCACGCAACCGCAAGGAGCGCCGGCAATTCCGACGCCCTTAATCCACCCGAAGCCATACCGTTTTCAGGTATGCCGGCTCATCTCGGGAAATAGGGAAATCGGGAGGCTGCGGGAGGTAACATTCGTGGCGTGCCCGTCGCCCCGCGGCTGTCAAGCCGGAATGGACCAGATCACGAAAGCGGTCAGAGCTCAACTTCACCGCATTCGAGGCGACGAATAGAATTCCCGCCTGCTTCAGGAGCGGCAGTGTTTGCGCCACCAAACGGCCCAAGTCACGGGTAACTTGGAAATTCTTTCGCCCCTTCGCTTTGGAAAATGTAGGGGGATCCAGGATGATCAGATCAAACCGCCGGCCCTTATTGACGAGTCGCTTGAGCCAGTCGAAGGCGTCGCCATAGATAAAGTCATGGCAGTCCGGATCAAGCCCGTTCAACCTGTAGTTGGTGCGCCCCCAATCCAGGTAGCGGCGTGAGAGGTCTTGACTGGTCACGTGCGCCCCGGCCGAAGCTGCCGCAACCGAAAACCCACAGGTATAGGCAAACACGTTGAGGACTCCTTTGCCGGTCAAGCCTTCTCCAAAAAACGGGAAGCGTTCAGCGACGTAGCCAGTCTGCAATCGACGACGGTTCTCTCGTTGATCGAGGAAGAGTCCAAACGAGTAGCCTTCGGTCAAGCTAACCGAATAGCGCAGGCCGTTTTCAAAGATTTGAAACGCGTCGGGGGCGGGCTTGCCGAGCACGCATTGCGGAGCCGCCTCTTCCGTCGCTGTCTGCCCGATGTGGCGGCGCCGAAGCTTGTGATAGACTCCATCCGCCCCCTCTTGTTCCAGAAGCCTACTCAAAAACTCGCGACCTTGATTGTCGATCCGCTCCGCCGAATGGCATAGAAGGTAGTCACCCAGCTTATCGACATACCACCCCGGTCGTGCGTCGCACGCCCCGTGAATCAGGCGATAGGCATTGGTCATTGCGGGGTCGATGATGGCGGATCGACGCCACAAGCCCGGATCGGCATTCCAACTTGGCGGGGCTTCAAATCGTACCGGTTCGCCCGTTTCGGGGTGCCCGAGCTCAAGCCGCCACGAGTGCAAATAAAGACGGTTCGCCGGCGTGCCACCATAGAGCTTGTCACCCAGGATTGGGAACCCAAGCTCGGCGGCATGAGCACGAATCTGGTGAGTCCGACCGGTTACCGGCTCCGCCACCCACTGGAACGCTCCCCTCTCCCCTTCCATCTGCCAAAAGCGAGTCAGTGCCAATTGCCCGGCTTTCTCGCCTTTCTTCCGAGTCGGCCCGTGAAGCCGAGATCGGTATTCGTACTCCCTCTTTGACGCGGGATAGTCAGTCAGAAACAGATACCGTTTATGAATTAATCGGTCCCGAAATTGCTCGGTAAGAGAGCGATTGGCCGTTTTGGTCTTTGAAAAAACGAGCAGGCCGGACGTTTCTTGATCGAGGCGATGAACAATCGCGAGGTCGCGCCAGCGTGCCTCGCGATTTCGGAGCCACTCATACACCCCCTCCCCGGAATAAGGCCCCGGCGAATGGGTATTCCAATTCGGAGGCTTATTCACGACCAATAAGTGGTGATCCTCAAAAACAATCAATGGTCCTGCGCTTTCACCAAAAATGCCAATCCCCGTTATAGAGGACCCATGCGCCCAAAAGGAAATTGGTAATGGCATGGGCGGTCATGGCATCACCAAGACGGTTTTTCCGACATACCAGCCCTTGATAAGCCAGGCCGCAAAGGATGCCGGCCAACCATTGGTAATGAGCCAGACCGAAAATCAGCGAGGTGATCAGGAACGGGCCGAGTCGCCATTCCCCCAAGCGCACCGACAGAAAATTCGGCGTGGCGATCCAGCGATAAAGAAAAGAGCGATAGAAGACCTCTTCCAAAGGCGGAACCACCAATGACGAGCCGATCAGACGGACACCAATGAAGAGTCCCGCCAATAGGGGGCTTTGACCGAAGGCGGCAATCGGGTTCCACTGCTGCGCCTGCTCACTTGCTGCAGCGGCTTGACCGGCTTCCGCGCCCCCTCCGGAAAACAACGCCCCCTGCAGCGCCGAAAGGGAGGGATAATATGGATCCAGCCCGACCCAAATCAGGAATACCGCCACCCCCGTCAAGACGGCTTCCCAGCTCATGGCCCAACGCATCTCTGCCAAGTCCCGCCTTAGAGCCCATAACATCCAGCCACCCAGGATCGTTTTGACAAGGTAAAGCCAATAGGCCGAATGCACTCCGATCTTCCCTTGCGCAGTGGTCAAAACCAAAAAGATAAAGAACGGAGCAACTCGAGCCGCCGCGGGAGAGGCCTTCATTTGTGTGATCCATTGCTTCATTGGCTTTGCGAGAGAATGGCCTTAACCGTTTCCACCAAGGTGCGCATTTGAGCCGGGGTCCCAATGGTTATTCGGAGCCAATCCCGGATCTCCCTTTGCTCAAACCAACGAACGAGAATGTTTCTATCCCGTAGCTGAGTCCGCCAGCTTTCGGCCGAAAAGCGAGGCGGACGGACCAGAAGGAAGTTAGCCTGACTCGGCAGCACTTCAAAGTCGAGGCGCTCCAGCGCTCGCTTCAAAGCCTCTCTTTGACGGATGATCCGCTTAAAATTGCGTTGATAATAGTCCGGGTGCTCGAGGGTTGTCAGGGCGGCGAGCTGACCCAGCCCATTGACGCTGTAACTATCCCGGATCTTCTCAAATGCCCGAATCAGCTTGGGATGGCCGAGGCAATAACCGATCCGTTGATAACAGAGCGAAAACGCCTTGGAGAAAGTCCGCGAGACGATCACATGGGGATATTTCAAGGCGAGCTCGGCGGCATCCTCTTCGGCAAAGTCGACATAGGCCTCGTCGAGAATCACCACACCACGGTGCCGGCGACAAAGGGCCTCCAGTTCGGCTTTCCCATATCCTCGACCACTTGGAGCGTTCGGGGTCGTGATGTAGGTCAGCGCCGCTTCGAAGTCCCAATTGCCCCCATGTTCCAATTCACTGACCGAAGGCATCGAAAAATCGGATTTCAGCGGGACAGCGTGCGCAAGTCCCCCGTGAATTTGCGCCAGCACCGGATAGAGGGAATAGCTTGGGTAAAAAAACTGTATCCTCGAGCCGCTATGCTTCGGCGAGCCGGCTTCATTCCCCACGCTTCCATTGGAACCACCCTGCCCCGACGGCAACGGTTCGGCGAACGCCCGTGTGGCCAATGCCAAAAGCTCGTCCGAGCCATTGCCGACAACCAGATTCTCAGGCTGACACCCATGCTTGACCGCGAGCTTGCTTCGTAACGGCTCGGCTGTCGGGCTCGGATAAAGCCTCAGTCTTGCGTCGGCCCCTTGCTTGATTGCCCGTCGCACCGCAGGAGCCGGGGGATAAGGGTTTTCGTTGGTATTCAGCTTGATAAGCCCGGGAGTCTCGGCTTGCTCCCCGGGCACGTAGCCTTCAAGGGTACGAATGTGAGGGCGAATTAGCGAATCCGGATCCGGCCAGCCCATGTTTGAGTCCATCACACTTCGAGGCAGTCAGAGCATTTGAGGTTTTATCGCACCGGCCCTTCCCCTTTATCGGTTCGGATTTCAACCGACCTCACGTGGGCATCCAGACCTTCGAGCCCGGCCAACGTCTTGAGGGCTCCGAAAGAGGCATTCAATGAGCTCGAGTCGAATTGGGCCAGGCTGGTGCGACGCTGGAACTGGTCGGCCGTCAGCCCCGAAAACGCTTTACCGGCCCCGCCGGTCGGTAATTCATGACTCGGTCCGGCGACATAATCTCCCAGCGCTGTCGGGGATTGAGCCCCGAGAAACAACGCACCGGCGTTCATGACGCCACGCCCGACCTTTTCGGCTTCTTCGGCGATAATCTCGCAATGCTCCGGGGCTATGCGATTGGCAAGCTCAACGGCAAGCTCGATCGATGCCACCTGAAGCAGCCAACAGTTATTCTCCAAGGCTTGCTCCATCATTTCCCCTCTCGGCAACGGGGCCGCTTGAGAATGGATCGCCTCTTTAACTGCCTCAAGGAGCTGCTCGGAAGTCGTCACCAGCCAAAGTCGCTCATACCCGCTGCCATGCTCGGCTTGCGCCAACAGATCCGACGCGATAAACGAGGGGTCGGCACTTTCATCGGCGATAACAAGCAGCTCACTCGGTCCCGGCAAGAGATCAACCGCAACGTAACCGAACAACAGGCGCTTCGCCGCAACCACATACGCGTTACCGGGTCCGAAGATCTTTTGCACGGACCGGATTCGCTCCGTCCCCAAAGCCATTGCGGCAATGGCTTGCGCGCCGCCGACGCGGTAAATTTCGCTCGCCCCGGCGCTCTGGATTGCATACAACATCGCGGGATGGATACGGCCACCCTGACCGCACGGGGTGCAAACCGCAATCTCGGGACATCCCGCCACCCGCGCCAGCGTGATCGTCATCAGTGCCGTCGATATCAAAGGGGCGGTGCCGCCGGGAATATAGATACCAACGCGCTGGAATGGATCGAATTTCTCCCCGACCAGCGCCCCTTGATCATTTCGTGCAGACCAATTCTGTCGCAACGAATGCCGGCTAAACGCCTCGATATTGCGAGAGGCAAGCTCGACCGCCTCCTTAAGACTCGCATCGACCCCTTCGCACGCCGCACGGCACTCCTCCTCTGAGACGCTCAACCGGTCGGTCGTCAGCTCCGCGCCTTCAAACCGCTTGGCCAGCTCGACCAATTTTGAATCACCATGCTCCCTGACATCGGCGATGATCGAGCGCGCCCTCTCTTCAATGGTCGGATCAAAGAGGCTGGTCCCGGCCGTCACCTCCCGCGCAGTCACTTCCAAATTCTCTGCTGTTACATCAAGTCGCTTCATCGGCAAAACCTTCAGAATAGGCAACGCTGCGTTAAACGTCAAATTTCAGGAGCTCGGACGCAGACGGATTAGGAGATCTTTGTATTCGACAGAGGCGCCGACCTTGACAAGGATTTCATCCACAATGCCATCACAATTCGCGTATATGGCGGTTTGCATTTTCATCGCCTCCAATGTCATCAACCTATCACCCTTGGCAACCTTATGCCCCACGCTCACTGCAATGGAAGTGACCATGCTCGGGATGGGAGCACTCACCTGTAACGGATCCGCAGGATCGCCTTTGGGCTTCGGCTTGACCTTTTGCTGCACCGATCGATCGACAACGACCGTCTCGCGCGGCATGCCGTTCAATTCGTAATTGACGGTACGTCGTCCTTCGTCGTCGGCACCGGCAACATTAATCAGTTTGATAAACAGCGTCTTCCCTTCTTCGATCGAAACCGAGATTTCTTCACCCGGTTGAAGGCCGTAGAAGAATGCCGGCGTCGGCAAAACCGACACATCCCCGTATTCCCGGCTAAACTGGACATAATCCGAGAAGACTTCGGGGTACATCAGATGACTAAACAGGTCATCCTCGGTCGGCTCGCGTTCCAAATGACTTGCCAGTTCCTGATGCGTCTTTTCGAAGTCATGGGGAGGTAAGTAGGCTCCGGGACGCCCTTCGATCGGCTTCGTGTCACCGAGAACAACCTCTTGCAGCTTCTTCGGCCAACCCCCTTTCGGCTGTCCCAACCCTCCTTTGAGCATGTCGACAACGGACTCCGGGAATGGGGTCCCGGGATCGAGGTTGACCACATCTTCCGGTTTAATCCCCCGGGTGATGAGGAACATCGTCATATCCCCCACCGCCTTGCTGCTCGGGGTAACTTTGATGATATCGCCGAAGAGCTGATTCACTTCGGCATAACATTGGGCGATCTCGCGCCAACGGTGTAGCAAGCCCATGCTCGAGGCCTGCTCCAACAAATTTGTGTATTGCCCTCCGGGCATTTCGTGCTCGTAGACTTCGGCCGTCCCGGTCCGTGGGGCCGTATCAAACGGGGCATAAAAATAGCGGACATGGTCCCAATAGTCCGAGAAATCGTTCAAGGAAGTCAGATCGAGGCCTGTCTCGCGCGGCATCTGTTCCAAGGAAGCGACCACGGAATTCAAGTTCGGCTGACTTGTCGAGCCGGACATCGATGCCAGCGCCCCATCCGCGACATCCAACCCAGCGTCGCTCGCCCGTAATATCGAGCCCGCATTAACCCCGCTCGTATCGTGAGTATGAAAGTGAATCGGCAGGGAGACCTCCTCCTTCAGGGCCTTGACCAGCTTATAGGCGGCGTAAGGCCGGCATAGGCCGGCCATGTCCTTGATTGCCAGAAAGTGGGCCCCCATCTTCTCGAGCTCTTTGGCCAGCTCGATATAATATTTAAGGGAATACTTGTCGCGTTTTGGATCGAGTATATTCCCGGTGTAGCAGATTGCGGCCTCGCAGACCGCGTGGGTCTCCCGAATGGCTTCCATCGCGACCTTAAGGTTCGGTGTGTAATTTAACGAGTCGAATACCCGAAAGATATCGATCCCGCTTTCGGCCGCATGCTTGACGAATCCGGCCACGACATTGTCCGGATAATTGGAATAGCCGACGGCGTTGGAGCCACGCAGCAGCATTTGAAAGCAGATATTGGGGATTCGCTCACGCAGGAGGCGTAGCCGTTGCCAAGGGCTTTCCCGAAGAAACCGCATGGCCGTATCGAAGGTCGCGCCTCCCCACATTTCAAGGCTGAAAACCCCGGGGGTCCGGCGGGCCAATGCGTCCGCCAGCACCAGCATGTCATACGTCCGAACCCGTGTGGCCAGCAGCGATTGGTGAGCGTCGCGGAATGTTGTGTCCGTCAACAAGAGCGCCGATTGCTCCTTGACCCATTCGGCAAACTTCTCGGCTCCCAGCTCGAGCAGGCGCTGCCGCGATCCCTCCGGAGGCTCCGCCTGCCGATCATAATCAGGCACTTGGGCCAATGAGAACGGTTTCTCGGGCTTATACCCTTTCGCATGCGGGCTCCCGTTGACAATGATATCCCCGAGAAAGGATAACAGCTTCGTTGCCCGATCCCGACGCGGCTTAAACGTAAAGAGCTGCGGGGACGTGTCGATCAGTGTCGTGGTCGCCTGCCCGGACCGAAAGGTCGGATGAGCAATGACATTTTCGAGGAACGGGATATTCGTCTTGACCCCCCGAATGCGAAACTCACGCAGGGCCCGATCCATTCGCTGGAGAGCCAATTCGAACGTCTGGCCGGAGGCGGTGATCTTCACGAGCAAGGAATCGTAAAACGGGGTAATCACCGCCCCCGTATCTCCCATGCCGCCATCAAGGCGAATCCCGAAACCGACCGCGGAGCGATAATTCAGGATCTTGCCGTAATCCGGAGTGAACTTGTTTTCGGGATCCTCGGTAGTGACCCGACACTGGACCGCCACGCCCTCTCGAGGAATCTTCTCCTGTTCCGGCAAGGCAAGCTCTTGATCGTGCATCCGATGCCCTTGAGCAATCAGGATTTGAGAACGAACAAGGTCGATCCCGGTGATCTGCTCGGTCACGGTATGCTCGACCTGGATCCGCGGGTTCATTTCGATGAAATACCAGTCGTTTTGATCCAGATCGAAGAGGAACTCGACTGTCCCTGCGTTGTCATATTCCACCTCGCGTGCCAGCCGCACAGCAGCGGCACAAAGCTCTTGGCGAGCTTTCGGATCAAGCCCGATCGAGGGAGCAATCTCAACCACCTTCTGATGGCGTCGCTGAACAGAGCAATCCCGCTCATGGAGATGAACGACATTCCCGTGAGAATCCCCAAGCACTTGAACTTCCACATGCTTGGCGCGGGGAATGTACTTTTCGAGAAAGACCGCGGCATTGCCAAAGGCTTGTTCCGATTCACTTTGTGCCTCATCCAATAAGCGGCTCAGGTCTTCCGAGTGATAGACCACCCGCATGCCGCGTCCACCACCGCCATAAGCAGCCTTGATCATCAACGGGAATCCGATCTGACCCGCAGCTCGTAAGGCTGCCTCACGGTCGGTAATCGGCTCGGGGGTTCCGGGCAACGTCGGCAAGCCTGCCTTCTCGGCCAGGTTTCGCGCACTCACCTTGTCCCCGATCCGATCCAAAAGCTCCGGACGGGGCCCGACAAATGTGATCCCGGCCTCGCGACAAGCCCTCGCAAATTCGGCATTTTCAGAAAGGAATCCATACCCGGGATGGATCATGTCGACCCCTTTCTCAATGGCCAAGCTGACAATTCCGGGAATGTCAAGGTAAGCCGCTACCGGCCCTTTGCCCTCACCGACCAGATAAGCCTCGTCGGCTTTAAAACGGTGAATCGAGAAACGGTCTTCCTGAGCGTAGATGGCCACCGTTCGTAAATCCAGCTCCGTCGCCGCCCGGAAAACCCGAATGGCGATTTCACTGCGATTGGCCACCAGAAGCTTTTTGGGACCACCTCCAACCGCCGAGCCGGGGTGGTGTCTTTGGCTTCCTGACTGCGTTTGTCGTCGAGAACCACTCATATGCAATAATGCGAACGGAAAGCTACTCCCCTCTCAAAAAAGAAGCAAACCAAGCCACTCCATAAAGGAAGAGCCACCGGCTGTTTGCCAAGAGGGGCGAGCCGGGTCAAGGTAAAAGGGAGATAGCAAGCCTGAATGAGCCGGCGTCACCTAAAAACCTGCCTAGCCGCCGACCCGATCGTCGTGACCGGGATCGGATCGGTGTCGGCCCAAGCGCCCGATGTCCGGGCACTATGGCATCGGATCCAGCAAGGAAGCTCACCTGCAAACTGGGCAACGGACATTTCCGGGCGCCGGGAGCCCACGATTCCGGCTTGTCAAATTCACGAGTTTTCACTTAGCCCCT
>JAHEOI010000345.1 GCA_018610125.1 Verrucomicrobiota bacterium | reverse complement strand
GGACAGAGGCCCACGAAGTCGACATGGCTGAAGAAATGCGCCGCTTGATGCTTGGCATTGCCGGAGAGGCCTTCTTTGGAGGTGATGTGCTGGACGAAGCACGCGAGATCGGTTCCGCATTGAAAGCGACATTAGACTTGTTCCCTCGCTTCACACTTCCCTTTGCCAATCAGCTTCTCCGTCTCCCGTTGCCCGCAAACCGAAGATTTTGGGACGCCAAGGCCCGGCTTGACCGAACTGTCTATCGCTTGATCGAGCAACGCAGAACAACCCGGGTCGACCGGAATGATGTCCTGACCCGCCTCTTGCAAGCGCACGACGCGGAGGGTTCCATGACCGAGGAACAGTTGCGCAGCGAAATGATAACCCTCCTGACGGCGGGTCACGAGACGACCGCGGAGGGACTGACTTGGACATGGCATTTGTTGAGCCGTTATCCTAATGCGCTTGAGCGGGTTCGCCTCGAAGTCGATTCCGTGATCGGAGACCGGCAGCCAACCTACAATGATCTCTCGCAGCTCCAGTTCACTCGTCAGGTCTTCACCGAAGCATTGCGCCTTTATCCCCCGGCCTTTTTCGTCGAAAGGCAACCCATAAACGATATCGAGCTAGGCGGCTACCATATCCCCCGGCAAACCCAGATCTGGACGAGCCAATGGGTGGTCCACCGAAATCCGAAATACTATGCACGCCCGAATGAGTTCGATCCCGATCGTTGGACCGAAAATTTCCAGCGCTCACTCCCCTCCTTCGCGTTTTTTCCCTTTGGAGGTGGCCCTCGGATCTGCATCGGGGAGCCGTTTGCCTGGGCAGAGGCCTTAATCTCGCTTGCCATCCTGACCCGAGAATGGACACCGGAACCGATCCCGGATCCTCCGGTTGAGCCGGAACCTCTGTTTACGCTCCGTCCTCGCCACGGATTGCCGATACGTCTGCGCCGACGCAAGGACCAAGTGGCGCCATCCACTCAAAACGAAGAGGGGCTAACCATCTCCCTTTGATTTCTCTCATTCCAGTTCTTCAATCGTCCAATAGCGATCACGTCCCTTGGTCGCCTCGCGGACCTTGGCGACCTCCTCCGGTTGAACGGCGGAGCTGTCATTGCCCCATGCCTGCCGCACATACGTGAGGACGTCCGCAATCCATTTATCCGTATTCTGGCGCAGTGGCATCATGACACCGGCGGCATATTTCTTCCCGTTCACCGGGCCTGCCAATCCATGAAGGAGGACCTTGATCGGTATCGATTTCTCGCCGTTCACACGGGGAGACCCGTCGAGCTTGGGGGCCAATTGCTGACCGCCCGTCACCTTCCCACGGCCATTTTCACCATGGCAATGGGCACAAAGGCTCCTATAAATTTCCTCTCCACGGCTGGTAAGCGTCTTGTCGGTCGCCTCAGGAGAATAATTCGAGCTACGCTTGACAGCATGCTGCATCCGCTCATGCTCCGGTCGATTGTCGAGGGCCTTTCGCATCAGCCGCTCGGCTTTGTCGCTGTCGTTGTATCGGAGTGACAGCACCAATTGGAGCGCGACTTCGCCGCTCGGATCGGTCGCCATCGGTGCCAGCTTCTCAAGCAGGGCATCGTCGCCGCGTTTGAGCAGTGCTTCGCTGATACGAATCGCCGCTACCCTGACCCGATAATCCGGGTCATCATAGGCCTCGATCAACAGTTCCCGGTTGATCACACCCATCCCCTCCAGTGTCCAAAGGGCATGCATTCGTCCGAGGGCCGATTCCCCATTACGGGCCAGGGACTTGAGCTTCGGAACAACCGACCGATCACCACGAAGGATAAGCAACTTTTGAGCGGTCTGTCGCCACCATCC
Source organism: Verrucomicrobiota bacterium (assembly GCA_018610125.1). Classification (GTDB taxonomy): domain Bacteria; phylum Verrucomicrobiota; class Verrucomicrobiia; order Limisphaerales; family JAHEOI01; genus JAHEOI01. Next base: position 16,916 of record JAHEOI010000345.1, on the reverse strand, counting down.
ATTCGGATGTGAAAGGTGTGCGACAAGCTCTTCCGGCGTCTCATTCAGCATATTGGGCTTAGCGCCCGGCTCATACGATTCGTGGACAATGCGGTAGATGCGGCCGCGACCGATATTCTTTTGGAGCCCCAGCTTAAGCACTTCCTTTCGGAGATAGGAGCCCTTACCCACCCAGTTGCTCTCTTGAATGATTCCGCGATACATATCGACGACATAGAAACAACCATCGGGACCGGTCGCCGTCCAAACCGGTCTGAAGTTCATATCGCTGGAGGCCAGGAATTCCTTTTCGTCGTAGGCATTGTGCAACACGCGCTTACCGCCCTCGGTTCGCACTTCAGCCCGCCGGATCAACCGACCCACCGGTTCAGGAATGAACACATCCCCATAAAGGTCCGAAGGCAAGCGATGCCCACGGAAAACGGATTGCCCGCACGCACCGGTGAAATGGTTCAAGGTGTTATCAGAGCGCAGCCGTCCGGGTCCCCCTTGGACATCCGGTGTCGCGATAATCGGCCACGGTTCCTGAAAGCCTTCCGCCAGTTGCCCGGACAGATTCAGCTCCCCATAAGCCGGCGGCCATTGAAAGCAAAAGGCAGGCACCTCTCGTCCTGCACTGGAGAAATACATCCGTCCGAGGTCATCCTGAGTTATCCCCCATTGAGCGAAATGGCTGAAAATCTTCTCCGTCTCCATGGCACCATGAGTGAAACGGAAACGTCGTCCTCCCATGCTGGTGTAGATCCAGTTGTCGAGTCCCCATAGCAGGCCCCCTTCCTGATGCTCCAGATTTCCGCCGCTATCAATACCCGGTCCGTCGTAGACCAACGCCTTTTCGTCGGCCCTCCCGTCTCCGGTCGTATCTCGGTATGTCCAAAGCTTACTTTGATAGGTCACACCGACGAGAATTCTCTCATCCAAAGGCAAGATCAATCGAGGCAGCACCAGATTATCAACAAAGACCGAGCTTTCATCCATTTGCCCGTCGCCATCGGTGTCGGTCAATCGAACAATCCGGCTTTTCGGCTCCCGTGTCCCATCGCCATCGACGTTCTGGACGTAGGTCTGCATCTCGGCCACATACAAACGCCCATTTGCATCCCAAGCCGCCATTGCCGGTTCCCGTATCAGTGGCTCACTCGCAACCAGCTCGGCTCGGTAGCCATCGGGCAGTTTGAATGATTCTATCGTCTCTTGTGGGGATTGAAACTCCGGGGACGGATCTGGATTGATTTCCGGCCCGGCGAGCCCGCTCGTAACGGCCATGCCCCACGCTATTGCAATGATAAAAAACAGACGAAGGCTATTAACGACAGTGTGATTGTAGATCGACTTCATTGGCTTGTAACTTGACTAAGGGTCTCTCCAGAAACTTATACCGTTGGATAAAGTGGCAGGAGCTTCCAGCTCTTGTCTCCTTTCGAGCAGGATGCTCTAGCCACGTTCCGTTTCTCCAATACGCAATCTCGGTCCGATTCGGATTGTCCGCTGGAAACAAATCGATACGCTATTTGCCGGCTGCGGCTGTGCTCTTTTGCTTCAGCAAATAGGCGGTCACATCCGCAACGTCCTGAGGGCTCAGCATCAATGAGTAGCTTGGAGGCATCAGCGAGCGATCCAGCTCGGTCGTGCCAACGACATTCTCTTTTTGAAGCGTCACCGCGCTACCGTCAATCCGGTAGACGGTCATTACCTTGGAGGTTTCCTCTCGAATGAGGCCGAAGACTTGAGCACCCCCCTTAAGCTGCACTGTGGCCGCCTGGTAGCCCTCGGTGATGTAGGCGTTCGGCTTCAGGATCGATTCGACAATGTAATGGGCCTGCACGCGGGCCCCGATATCGGACAGCTCCGGCCCGACAGCATTGCCCTGCCCCTTGATTTGATGGCAGGCCGAGCAATTATTCTGTTTGAAGAAGAGCTTTCGGCCTCTCTGCGGGTTGCCTTGATCGACAGCACTCATCGCCGCGGCAATCGTCGTTTGCTTACTGCTCCCGGTGGCCTTGATCAGAGCCACCTGGTACATCGATGGGGCCCCCTCGCCATTGCCTCCCAGAGTGACTCGGCCTGCCGGAAATTCAGCACTGAAAACATCGAAATCAACATCTGTCGTCTCCACCGTGTCTCCGGTCTTGGTGAAGCCGGCATCGCGGGCCCAACTTGGGAGATTGTCCGAACGCGAATCATAAAGGAGATAGACCTTGACGGGGACATTCACCTCGAAGCTCAGGAAATCCGAGCCTGTGACCCCGCTATCATCGTTTGCCGTTTGCACGTAAGAAGCGCCCCGAACTTTTTGCGGGACTGCCTGGTAGGTGTAATCACGATCGGTAAAGAGCTCAGCCCCCTTCCTGAGACCTTGTGAGACGATGCGATAAGCCAGGTCGCTGCCGGCCTCCAGGTTGCGCACAAAAAGCTGTGTGCGCCATTCGCTGTCGGTAATCCGGTGGTAACGTACTGTCCGAACCGGCCCGATCCGCTCTCCTTGCCGGAATAGCGCCGCCTTTAACGTTTTGTCCTGCTTTATCTTAAGCGGCTTCTTGTAACGCCGTGACGCGTCCGTCGGTTGAGAGCCATCCAGTGTGTAACGGATGCCCAGCTCTTCAACCTCGTCCACGGGCGTGCCCAAGGTAACCGTGATCGGTTCGCGGAAATTTGTCTGGCTCGGCTCCACCCTCACCTTTTGAGGTTGCGCCGCCCCGACCTTCTCGAGCCAAAGCCTCGCGAGCGAGGCCACTTCCTCCTCCGCCTCGAAGCTTAGCGAGGCCACTGTTTCGGTCGAGAGCTTGTCATCCTGCAACAACGCCACAAGCGCCGCCCGGCGAGCCCGAGGCTTGCCCTCGGCCAACAGCTCCTTAAGCTCGGGCGTGGCTAACAAGTGGCGCAATGCCTGCCACTGACTGTAATAGCAGATCCGATCCGTTTCTTGGGCTGCCGCATTGATAATCGCATCGGTACGGCCGGTTGCGCCCATTTCGCGCAATGCCTGTGATGCGGCAAACCGGATTCGCGGCTGCTTTGCTTCCAATTGCTCCGCGACCACCCGACCGCCTTTCTTCAATTGGTCTCCAAGGATCCGCAGGGCCTGGATCCGAAGATTCAACCCGGCCCCTTTCTTGCCTTCGGCCCACGCTTTGAAAGAATCACTCTCTCCCCCGATACGGCCCAACGCCCAAACGGCCCATGTCTCTTGGTGCTTGGAGAGCGACTCTCCTTGCAACGCAGCAATCAGATCGTCGGCGACCTTGCTTCCGCGGCGGACCAGCTCGTCCTGCGCATTGACCCGCCACGCATGAACGGAAGAATCAAGATCAACCAACAACTCCTCAAATGACCACTCACCTCGTGCCTGATCACGCTTTGCCGAATCCCGTTCACTCCCGCCTTGAAGCGGCTTCTTTCCATGCCAAATCCGAAACACCCGTCCATAATTGCGCTCGGCTTCCGCGTCTCCGCTCCCGTAAGGGGCGTGAATCGACCCGTATTGCGGTCCCCAACCCGCTACGTAAACCGCCCCGCTGGGGGCTACAGCGAGATCGGTCGGGCGGAAGATCGAGCGTCCCTCGCCGCCCTCGAAACCCAAATCACCGGCACGGGTCGCACCGCCATCGGCCAGCAGCTCCATCTTGCCCTTTTGTTGAATCAAGGCGCCATCCCAACGCGGCCGGTAAACGTAGACCCGGTTGTTTGTCCAATCCCCGATCAAAAAGACATCTCGGTACGATTTGGGGAATTGGTCGGATCGATAATAGACCACACCGACGCCGGATCCGCTTGCCGGTGGAAACAGACCGGAGATTGGCACCGTCGGGGGATTATCCTTGCCCGTCCAGCTAAAGCTCCAGGGATGGTGAAATCCAAAATGGGCCCCGAGGAACGGCATGAAGATCCGGTCATGGTTTGGGCCGGGGTCGTTATCGGTCGCCAGCCAATTGAATCCGGAATCGAAGGCCATATCCCAAGGATTTCGATTGCCACGCGAGAAGATCTCCAGGTTTTTCCCTTTCGGTCCGCAGCGCAAGGTGCCTCCCTCGGCTGAAGGCCACTCGCCGATGTAGGTATGCTCATACTCTTCGGGCGAATAGACCTTGTTGATCGGTTGATTGTCCGGGAGGTCGGAGTCGATATGCATCAGCTCGCGAAAGGCCATTGGCGCATTCTCTTGAGCCTGGCTATTGCCCTGAGACATATAAAGTCGGCCATCCGGGCCCCAATTGAAGCCATGGAGGCCATGCCGAAGATGGCCGAGGCCCTTGAAAACGCGGACATATTCATCGGCCTTATCATCGCCATCGGTGTCTCGGACGACCGTCACATCGGGCGCATTGGCCACCCAGAGATCGTTCCCCTTCCATGCCAATGCCTGGATCGAGTTAAAGCCGGTGGCAAACGTCTTAACCTTTTCGGCCTCGCCATCCCGATTACGATCGACAACGATCTTAATGCTATCCGGTGGGGTATCCGGGCTCGGATCCCGAAATTGCGGTCCGCCACCGACAAACAGCCGGCCCTCGTCATCAAAGGCCAATGCCGCCGGATGGATCACTTGCGGCTCCCTCACGACAATGTTGATGTTAAAGCCTTTCGCCATGTCGGGCAGCGCGTCGACGTCATACTTCTCACCCTTGGCGGTTACAATAACTCCGGCGACACCTAAAACACCCATCGCCAACCGAGCCATGCCGGGCCAGGCATGGCCAAGCGGCTTTCGTGGCCTTTGGGTTGTGCTCTTCTTCATCCTGACCATGCGAACGACATTAATGGTTAGCCGCCCGATTTCAAGGGATTCTTGCCCCCTGATAGGGAATTCGAGACAAGACCCGCTTATTGGTCCGCTGCCTTCAAAACATCACGTCGGCTGACTTCTTCTTTGGAGGGAAACGACTCGGGCACGTCGGTCAGCGATACGTTGCCGGTGGCGGCCCACTCCGTACCGCGTTGGAGAGTTACCTGGAACCCGACACCGGAGAGAGAGCGGGTGTCATGTCCCATCGCGGTGTGAAAGCATCGCCCATTCCCGTAACCAATGGTCAGGAGCATCGGCTCGGCCCGTCCGGTCTTTTTGGAAGGCGCGGTTGCCAGCACCGCCATCTGTTTCGCCGGCCCGCGGAGGCGCGCGTAGAGCTCATCTTCGGCATGGCGCCAAACCCGAGGCAGCCCTTTCACAATCGGGTGATTCGGAAGACGCACTTTCACCGGATACGCCCATTGTGCTCCATGGGTGCCACCCCGGCCCTTCGAAAAATCGCGAACGAGCTTCCCGTTCTGATAATAGACGTACGGTCCGTGCTCCTCGTCTCGGCCACCCCAGCCACCGAGGCCGATCATCCGGTTATACTCCGGCCAATCAGAGAACGAGTTGTCAGCGGCATGAATGACCACCAAGCCGCCTCCGTTTTCAATGTATTCCTTAAAAGCGGTCCTTGTCGACTTCGGCCAAAGATCTCCATTGTAGTTGGAGACGACCACATCATATTGCTTGAAGTCGGGGTGAAATTGGGAGGCATCCTTTGCGGTCGCCACTTCCACCTGAAAGCGGTCTGTCATCTCAAGGCTCTTTTTGATGATCGGGCTTGTCGCTTGCCAGTTATGATTGTTCTGGCCGTCCACCAATAGCGCCTTGAGCATCTCCCCGCCGTGGGCGAAAGTCCCGGTAACCACCAAGCCGAGAGCCAACAGTCCGATTTGACGCAATGAGCACGTTTTCATAATCACCTTGTTCCTTTTTATTCGTTGGATTCCTTGTCTATGTGTCATCAAATTTGATCCATTTGAGTCAACTTTTCGAGCCATGACAAGCCTGATAATGGAATTGAAGCGGATATCACCGCCAACGATACCATGATCGCCTCACTATCCGGTATCAACCAAGTCGCCTTTACCAAACTGCCGGGCAACGACATCACACGCGTTTCAGTCGAATCGCGTCCGACGGCCATGACGGTCGATCCCAAGCGTCAATGCGCCTTCGTGGCCAACACCTTGTCAGACTCGATTTCAATCATTGATATCCCATCCCGTAGCGTCACGGGAACGGTCAAACTTGGTCCGATCCCGGAGCCGACCTTGACCGACCAAGGGGAACGCCTCTTTTACAATGCCAAGCTCTCGTTGGATGGCTGGTATAGCTGCAATAGCTGCCATATTAATGGTCACTCAAACGGCCTCCGCAACGACAATTTCAATCCCCCATCCCTTCGCGGCGTCAGTCAACGTCCCAACTTTTTCCATGACAATCGCGCAAGCTCGCTGCGGGAGGTTTTCACCCGATGTCGTCATCCGGACGGCGATTTGATTCCACAGAAGGACCTGGAGGCCTTATTGGCGTATCTAAAACAGCTTTAGCGAGCGGATGCCGGGGACAGGCGGCAAAAAGTGGGACGTCGGGGACGACATCCCTATCAGGGGGGCGGATCGCGGGGGCGGTCCTCCTTGAATCCAAATCCTTGCACTTACCCTTGAACTTCCATTATACCGAGGTAGTGCCAAATCGAGTGATAGCGGTTGCCAACCAAAAAGGCGGCGTAGGCAAGACAACAACCAGTGTTAACCTGGCGGCTTGTCTCGCGGCGATGGAGTGTCGCGTCCTCTTGGTCGACATGGACCCTCAAGCCAATGCCACTAGCGGGCTCGGAGTGGAGGTCGCGGAAAATGCGAGTGCCTATGGTCCCCTTTTGGGAGAAGAGGCTCTCCAGGACAAAATCCAGAAGACCAACTACCCCAACCTTTGGATTATTCCGAGCGAGGTGGATCTTTGCGGCGTCGAGATCGAGCTCGCTCGCACCGAAAAGCATCTCTTACGTTTTCAGCTCGCGCTCGACCCACTTCGTCAGTCGGAGGGCTTCGACCTTATCCTGGTGGATTGTCCCCCCTCGCTGGGAATTCTGACGCTCAATGCCTTCGCCGGGGCCGATTGGCTGTTAATCCCGCTGCAGTGCGAGTATTACTCCCTCGAAGGGATAACCATGATCCACCGAATTCTGAGTCAGCTCCGCGAAACGGGAACAAGTCCCAACCTCGGTATTATCGGGGTCATGATGACCATGTTTGACGGGCGGACAAAGCTCTCACAGCAGGTCCTGCAAGAGGTGCGACAGCACTTTCATGACCTGGTGTTTGAGACAGTGATCCCGCGAACCACTCGCCTCGCGGAGGCACCGAGCTTTGGCCAGCCGATTATCTACTACGACAAGTACAGCGCGGGAGCGGCTGCTTACGAAGTCTTGGCTGAAGAACTGTGGCAACGGATCCAGAATTACACCTGACATGCCCTTATGCCTTTACCAGTCGGGACATTGGCCTTACGTTACGGGCATATGTCGACGCCCATTAGCGGCGATCGAGAGCATAATGAATGGCGACGGTAAACGGCGACGCTGAATGGCGATTCAAACGAGGGAGTGGAATCCTTGCCCCCTACCGTCGAGCCTGGCCGCAGCGACATGAGACTCGCCCTGCGGCTATGATCGTTTCGGGCCAAGCAGCACTTGTTTTATCAGGGAATTTCGATGGTTAAACGAACACCTCTTTACAACGCGCATCTGGGATTAGGCGCCCGGTTGATTGATTTCAACGGATGGGAGATGCCGATTCAATACAGCGGTATCGTCGACGAGCATAAGACAGTCCGGGCCGCTGCCGGCCTCTTCGACATTTCCCATATGGGCGAAGTCCAGGTCATCGGGCCTGCCGCCGGAAGATTTCTGAACCGGATCCTGACCAATGACATCAATAAGCTCTCGATCGGTCAAGGCCAATATACCTTGATGTGCCAGGAACGCGGAGGCGTCATCGACGATCTCTACCTCTATCGGCTTGGGAGTGAATACTATCTGCTTGTCATTAATGCAGCGCGAATTGACGTCGATCTCGATTGGCTTAACAAGCAGTTTAACGAGGAGACCGGAGCGGCCGGAACTGAGCTGATCGACGCGTCCGACCAATATGGCGCTGTTGCCGTGCAAGGTCCGCGAGTCGCTGAGTTTATCGACGCCTGTTTCAATGGCAAGCCCACACAAGGGGCCGAAATTGAATCCCCCTCTCAACTGAAGAAGAATTGGACCGCCCTCTTTCCTTGGGGCAACACCGGTGTCTGGGTCTCTCGGACCGGTTACACCGGAGAGGATGGGTTCGAAATTATCAGCCCGGCCAACCACATCGAGAGCGTCTGGGAGACTCTCTTAAATAAGGGACGTCCTTTCGGCTTGAAGCCGGGCGGCCTGGGGGCAAGGGATACCTTGAGAATCGAAGCATGCCTTCCACTTTACGGGCACGAGCTCGATGAAAGCACAACCCCTTTGGAAGCCGGGCTCGGATTCGCAGTGGCCCTGCAGAAGCAGCACTTTATCGGACGCAGTGCCCTGGCTTATCAGTGGGAAAACGGGATACCCAAGCGCTGCGTCGCTTTCAAAGTGACGGCTAAATCCCCTCCTCCACGTCAGCACTATTCGATTTGGACCCCCGGAGAAAGCGGAGAAAAGGTTGGCACCGTCGCCAGCGGCACTCAAAGCCCCATTCTTGGAGTCGGGGTCGGGCAAGGCTACGTCCCGCCCGCCCTCGCGTCGCCCAATACCGAGATCGAGATCGATGTGCGAGGCAAACGCGTTCCGGCGCTAATCGCTCGAAAGCCCCTCCACCGCAATGTGACTTGACCAGAGCCTTGATGACGTTTTAAAGGAAGAATCGGTAAATGCAGTTTTTGACATGACATTATGAGTAATATCCCTAACGATCTGAAATACGCGAAGTCCCATGAATGGGCCAGGGTCAGTGACAATACCGCCGTGGTGGGGGTTTCGGACCACGCCCAGCAGGAGCTCACCGATGTTGTTTTTGTCGAATTGCCTTCCGTAGGGCGCAGCCTTAAGGCAGGTGACTCGTGCGCGGTGGTGGAATCCGTCAAGACGGCCAACGATGTCTATTCCCCGTTAAGCGGTGAAGTGACCGAGGTCAACCAAAAGGTCGTCGATGATCCCGCCCTGGTTAATAACGATCCCTATGGCGAAGGATGGTTCTTCAAGCTTAAATTGACCGATCCCTCAGAGGTTGAGCAGTTACTGACACCGGACCAATACGGCGCTCAAATCGGGGCGAAGTAAGAACCGATGTTCGCCATTTGAACGGAGGAAATGGGTTGACATCAGGTAAGGTCTAGGCCACTTTTGTTCATCCGTTTAAATACGGTTCTCATGGCGAGTGGTTGAGGGACTGGCCCTAAGACACCACGGCAACCGGTTGGAGCTTACTTGAGCCTAGCTCCAACGCCCAGGTGCCAAATCCAGCCCGGTTTGCCAAAAAAGGCCCCGGGGAAAATGAGAAGAGAATCCAGATCAGATTTGCTCCCTCTTCTCACCGCGATGAGAAGGGGTTTTTTATTGCCCCATCCCGGAGAAGAGCTGTTTATGGACAAAAGTAAAGGTTTCATGAAGGCATTGCGGTGCCGAGAATGCGCACGGGAATACCCCTTACGGGCCGACCATGTGTGTGAATTTGACTTTGGGCCGCTAGAGGTGGTGTATGACTACGACCGGATCAAAGCAACGCTCAGTCGGAGCTTGATTGAATCCCGGGAAAAGACGATGTGGCGGTATCGGGAGTTGCTCCCGATCGTCGGCGAGCCCAGCGTCGGAGTCGAGGTGGGCTACACACCGCTTATTCGCGCAAACAATTTGGCGCGACGTCTCGGGGTGCGCGAGCTCTGGGTCAAAAATGACGCCGTCAACTATCCCTCCCTTTCCTTTAAGGACCGAGTGGTCAGTGTCGCACTGAGCCGGGCACGAGAAATGGGCTTTACCACGGTCGCCTGCGCCTCGACCGGAAATTTGGCGAACTCCGTCGCCGCCAATGCCGCCGCCGCTGGAATGCAGGCCTATGTCTTCATCCCGGCCGACCTCGAGCACAGCAAGGTGGTCAATTCCCTGGTTTACGGCGCCAACGTCATCGGGATCAAGGGACATTATGACGAAGTAAACCGGCTCTGTGCCGAAATTGCCGGCAAGTTTGGATGGGCCTTTGTCAATGTCAACATGAGACCGTATTATGCCGAGGGATCGAAAAGCTTCGGGTTTGAGACACTCGAGCAGCTTGGATGGCGGATTCCTCAGCATACGGTTGCCTGTATGGCCTCGGGCTCGCTGTTAACAAAGATCCATAAGAGTTATGAGGAGTGCATCCAGCTTGGGTTGGTCCCGTCAACCCCTTACAAGATTCACGGTGCTCAAGCGACCGGATGCGCCCCGATATCCAACGCGCATAAAGCCGGACTCGATTTCTTTAAACCGGTCAAGCCGGACACCATCGCGAAGTCTTTAGCGATCGGCACCCCGGCCGATGGCTTCTATTCGCTTAAGGTGATGCAGAAAACCGGCGGTTCCGCCGAGGATGTCAGCGACAATGAAATCCGCGAAGGAATCCGTATGTTGGCCGAATGCGAAGGCATCTTCTCGGAGACCGCCGGCGGAGTGACCGTCGGTGTCGCCAAAAAATTAATCGAAAACGGCCAAATTCCTCGCGATGAATCGATCGTCCTTTCCATTACCGGAAATGGACTCAAGACTCTGGACGCCGTCATGGGACACTTGGGGCGCCCCAGAGAAATCAAGCCAAGTCTTCGCGAGTTCGAAGCACTCGTGAAAAACGAATCAAGAGGAGCCAAATCAGCGGCTATTTAACGGAAACGAGAACGATCTATGTCAGCAACAGTCAAAATCCCAACGCCATTGCGTAAGCTCACCAATAACGAAGCCGAGATCGAGATCCAAGCCTCGACGGTACGCGAGGCCATTGCCGAAATGCAGGCCCGCTACCCGGGGATTAAAGAGCGCTTGGTCGACGAGAACGGCGAAGTCCGACGGTTTGTCAATGTCTACGTCAACGAAGAAGACATCCGTTTCCTGCAAAATCAGGACACACCGATCAAGGAAAACGACGAGGTGAGCATTATCCCGGCAATCGCCGGAGGGACACGCTAATCATGGCATCTTCCAGGCAAAATACCGGCAAGACCACGACAAAAGCTGGGACCGCAAGCAAATCCAAGACACCGACAAAGAAGGCCACCACTGCCAAGAAACAGAGCACGTCAGCCTCCGCTAAAAAAAAGCGGGTTGGCCAGCGGAGCAGCCGGCAGGAAAAGTCGCAAAGCTCCCGGCTTTGGCTCATGTATCCGACGCGGCTGATAACCAAGCCGATCATCTGGCAGCTCGGACGGAAATTTGACATGGTCACCAACGTGCGCCAGGCGAGCGTGACCGGTGAAATCGGGATTGTCTGCCTGGAACTGGAGGGGAATCGCACTCAGATCGATGAGGCTATCAAGTGGTTGGAACGCCAAGGGATTCGGGTCGAACCGGTCGAAATCAACGTGCTCGACGCGTAACGCCTTCTTCGTCAAGAAGCGGTTTCACTCGCCAACGATCCGTTTTTGAGGAACATCCCATTTACCGGATACCAATTTCGCTGGCAACCTCTGGCTATCTGAGCCGGCTGACTGAATCGACGTCGGCGGGCCCAAGCTTTTAGCCTTGTCAAAGGTCTCCGAAGGTCACATCATAGGGAGCTATTTCACGGGAGTAGCGCAGACCGCGCAGAAATGATACCAATATCGTGAAAAGAACCTGAGGTGCTATGACCAAGCGTGAACTGGTAGTTCGTATCAGTGAGGCAACGGGACTCGTCCAGCACGAAGTACTTGATGTCGTCCAAAAGACCTTGGATTACATAAGCGAAGCTGTGACAAACGGAGAGAAGGTGGAACTGCGGAATTTTGGCGTATTTGAGGTGAAAACGCGAAAGTCCCGAGTCGGTCGGAATCCCAACGCCCCGGAAACCGATGTGCCGATTCCCTCCCGAACAGTCGTCAAATTCAAGCCGGGCAAGGAAATGCGCGAAGGCGTTTCCAAGCTCCACCTGGAACGGAAACGAGGCAAAAAGCGCCGCCAGCGACAGCGCACGACCAAATCTCGCTAGGACCCCCGGTCATTGATCATGGCTGCGGAGATGCTCCTTGGCCTCTTTATATGGAACGATTACCTGGATTTCGTGACTTTTATCCGGAACCATTACCGCATTCTGACGTAAGCAGCATCGAAGGGAGGAATTTTCTCTTCGCGCGCTGGCGCGAAATGGCGCGCCGCTACGGATTCGCCGAATACGACGCTCCCCCGTTGGAGCCTGTCGAGCTTTATACCACAAAAAGCGGCCAGGAGATCGTCAACCAGCTTTACTGCTTTACCGACAAGGGGAACCGTGAGGTCTCCTTACGTCCGGAGATCACCCCCTCGCTGGCCCGTCTGGTGGCCGCCCATAACCGACATTACAAAAAGCCGCTCAAGTGGTTTTCCATCCCGCAGCTCTTCCGCTACGAGCGACAACAAAAAGGCCGTCTCCGCGAGCACTTTCAATTCAACGCCGACATTATCGGCGAGCCGACGCCGGTCGCGGAGGCGGAACTAATCGCCCTTTTGATCGATTCGTTACGTGCCTTCGGTCTTACTTCGGAAGATTTTCGAATCCGCTTAAGCAGTCGTGGCGCTTGGCAACAGTTTTTAGCGCAAAATCAAGTCCCCCCGGAGCACCACGAGAGCTTCTATCTCGTCATCGATAAAATCGAGCGAGCCCCGCGGGAACAAACCGAACAGCAACTGAAATCATTCGGCCTTTCCCTGGAGAGCGTCGACGCGTTCATCGAAAACGGGGCGCCGACGCCGGACTTGGAGCAAATCTTGGCCAACCTGTCAAACCGTGGCTTGGCTGATTATGTCCGGCTCGATTATCGCGTCATCCGCGGCTTGGCCTACTACACCGGTGTCGTTTTCGAAGCCTTTGACCAGAAAGGGAATTTCCGCGCCATTGCCGGCGGCGGACGCTACGACAACCTCGTCAAACTGATATCGAATAACAAAGTCGACCTGCCGGCCTTGGGATTCGGGATGGGCGATGTGGTCCTTTTCGAGCTTCTCAAGGACCGTGGGCTCCTGCCCCCTTTGGCTCCCGGATTAACGGCCTATTGCCTCATCGAAGACGAACAGCTCCGCGAGGCCTCACTCAGTCTGATCCAAACGCTGCGTGATGCCAACGTGCAGGTTGATTATTCACTCACCCCGCTTAAGCCCGATAAGCAGTTCAAGCGAGCGCTGGAAAGCCACGCCGAGTACACCGTCAAGCTGGAACGAAACGAGAATGGGACGCTAAGTGCCCGGCTCAGAAATCTGGCTTCGCGAGAAGAGAAGCGGCTCGCTCCGAGCGAGGTAGCTCAAGCGATTTCCCGCAGAGCGTAACCCGCGTTTTATACGTCCCGTGGCTTCGCCGTTGTCCCTCGTCAAGTCAGGCTATCCTCCCCCTCCTCGCACCTAACCACAAGCCAAAGGCGAGGTAACAAGCTCTATCTCCCCCACGGAGGGGCCGGTAAATTTCTTGCCTTTCCCCTGAATCTGTGGTCTTCTCAACCGTGGGTCTCGCACGGAGGGATCAAAGCTCATTACGCATTTCATGCGCTTCCGGCTGTTCCTTTGCGTTCGCGGGTCCTTGGAGAAATTCCCATGAGCAATGCGCCTCGGGTTGATCCCCTTCACACCGGTGAGGATAGCCCGGATGGCTCCGCATTGTTTGATGACATAGTTAGTCGATTTCATTGAGCATGAATGACACAGTTTAGGCACAAAGCGGCGACTCAACGTGCGCAGGTCTTCCATATCGATGAATACCCGATATGTCGTTTCGGCCTGTCACAACTGTTGACTAAGGAGCCGGATTTGGCGTTATGCGGCAGCGCCATTGAGCTGGCTCCGACATTGGATGAATTCAAGGTAACCACGCCCGATCTTGTTGTGATCGAGATTTCGACAAACAGGGGGCGCGGATTGGATTGGATCAAACAAATCAACGTAACGCATCCGGCAATAACAATACTCGTCTATTCGATCGAGGACGAGCGTTATTACGCAATGCGAGCGCTCCGAGCAGGAGCGATGGGATACGTCAGCAAGGAAGAGCCACTTGAAGTTTTAATGACAGCGATCCGTACCGTGCTGGATAACCGGATCTTTCTCAGCGACCACATTAAAGACCGGGTGTTGACGCGTCACGTTGGCCGAGCCGAACCGGTTTCCGGTATTGACCGGCTAACCGACCGGGAGCTCCAAGTCTTCACATTGACCGGCCATGGGCGAAATACCCGTGAAATTTCCAGCTCGCTGAATCTGAGCCCGAAGACTGTCGAAACCTACTACGACCGAATCAAAAAGAAGCTCGCTCTCCCTTCGTATCATGCGGTAGTGACTTATTCGGTCCGGTGGATCGAAGGCTCTAATTGATAGGCACGTCGTGCCCGACGTCTCACTTTTCGCCGCCGAAACCTATCCGGCTCGGTATTCAAGGTTGGACAACAGATGCCGTAATAGGCCAAATAGAGTGGTTATGAGAAAGCTATTTATCGGCATTGATAGCGGGACCCAGTCCACCAAAGTGCTCATCGTCGACGGCAGGAATGGTCGCGTGCTGGCCGGCTCGGCCGAAAGCTATGATTTAATCCCGAATCTCCCCCCGGGTGCCAAAGAGCAACACCCCACTACGTGGCGCGATGCCACGGCCAAGGCGATCCGTAAGGCCCTCCAGCTTGCCAAGGCCAAGCGGGAAGACGTCAAGGCAATCGGAATCAGCGGGCAGCAGCACGGCTTTGTTCCGCTCGATCAAAAGGGCGAGGTGATCCGCCCGGCCAAGCTATGGTGTGACACCTCAACCGCTGCCGAATGTGAGGAAATGACCACGGCGCTAGGGGGCCCAAAAAAGACCCTTCGTCAGCTTGGTAACGCGATCCTGCCCGGTTTCACTGCTCCCAAGATCCTCTGGTTAAAGAAGCATGAGCCCAAGCATTATCGTCGCCTGGCAAGCGTCTTGCTTCCTCACGATTACCTCAATTTCTGGCTCACAGGAAATCAGGTGATGGAGTATGGCGACGCAAGCGGCACCGCCCTGCTCGATGTCCAAAAGCGCCGATGGTCCAGGCCGGCAATCGAAGCGATTGATCCCGACTTGGAGGCGAAACTTCCCCAATTAATTGGAAGCGACCAGCCGGTGGGGTCGCTTCGTCCTGAAATCGCTGAAGAATTGGGGCTCGATCCCGAAGTTATGGTTAGCGCCGGCGGCGGGGATAACATGATGGGGGCGATCGGGACCGGGAATACCCGGGAAGGTGTCGTGACAGCCAGCTTTGGAACCAGCGGAACGATCTACGCATGCTCCGAAAAACCGGTCATCGATCCGAAAGGTGAGATAGCGGCCTTCTGCGACTCCACCAATCGTTGGCTTCCGCTTCTCTGCACAATGAACGTCACAGTCGCCACAGAAGCGGTCCGCCATTGCTTTAATTGGTCCCACGCCAAGATGGAAACCGCCATCAAAAAAGTCCCTCCGGGGGCGGGAGGGCTCTGCTTGCTCCCCTACCTCGAGGGAGAACGGACCCCGAATATCCCGGAAGGAACCGGGGTTTTCCTCGGTATCAATGACCGAACGTGCCATCCGGCTTACATGGCTCGAGCGGCCATGGAAGGGGTCACACTCGGCATGAACTATGGCCTCCGGCGTCTGATCGATCTCGGCCTCCAGCCAAGTCAAATCCGCGCCACTGGCGGTGGCTCGAAATCCAAGGTCTGGCGGCAGATTATGGCCGATATCTTCCAGACCGAAGTCGTTACCTTGAAAGTGACCGAGGGAGCAGCGTATGGCGCCGCGCTTCAAGCACTTTGGACCTGGCGTCGTCAGCAAGGCGAGGATATTTCCATCCAAGAGATTACCGATCGATTCGTCCAGCTCAAAGGAGCCGATCACACCAAGCCAAATCCGGAGCGTGCCGCACTCTATGAGAAGCTCCAAGCGGTCCAAAATCAGACAGCGTCCGGGTTGCGGGAGGTCTTCAAGGAACATCGACAGCTCCTGGCGGATCATTTCTGAATCATTGGCGGCAAATTTCCCTTGCAAAGCCGAGACTGACCTTCTTAGACTAACAATGTGGAGAGCGCACAACTCGAAGAATATTTACCGGTTGTTGTCCTGGCCGTAACCGCTACCCTGTTTGCGGTGGGCAACCTGATCCTATCGGTGCTCGTTGGTAAGCGCGGCAGGCGCAGTCCAAGCAAGGATATCCCGTATGAATGCGGCATGCTCCCGGTCGGCCAAGGGACACCGCGGCTTTCGGTGAAGTTCTACCTTGTGGCCATGCTTTTTATTCTTTTCGATATCGAAGTGATCTTCCTCTTCCCATGGGCGGTTGTATACAAGGAGATGCTTCAGGATTCCGCCAACGTTATCTTTGGATCGATGATTTCCTTTTTAGGAATCCTACTCGTCGGTTATATCTATGCCGTCAAGAAACGGGCATTCGACTGGACAAGCTGAGCCCCCGGCTAGCTCGAGTGGCCCCCCTCTTTCAGCGGTCCTTTTCGTTTGAGGACAATGGCAATCAGCACACCGAATGGCGGCAAAATCTCGGCCGGACTTCCATCAAAACGTTTGAGCGCCAGACAGTTATGAAACCAACGATTCGATTTGGCACATCCGGATGGCGAGGAATCATCGCGGATGACTTCACCTTTGATAATGTCCGACTGGCTTCGCAAGGCATCGCCCAGCATCTTCAAAAGGAGCTCCAAGCTCCCGACTCGGCGATCCATGGTCGTCGACCGGTGGTTGTTCTCGGACACGATACTCGTTTCCTCGGAAATGAATTTGCCTTGGCTGTTGCCGAAGTGCTGAGTCAGAACGGGCTGGAGCCGCTTTTATGCGACCGCGATGCCCCGACTCCGGTTATCGCGCACGCGATTCGCTCGCGAAAGGCCATTGGTGGCATCAACATGACGGCGAGCCACAACCCGGCCGAATACCAGGGCCTCAAATTCTCGCCGAGCAACGGGGCCGCAGCCCCG
>JAHEOI010000344.1 GCA_018610125.1 Verrucomicrobiota bacterium | reverse complement strand
TGTTCCGCAGCAAAGGGTCACGGGCCAGACCACACAACAGGGCGAGCAAAGGCACTGAATTCGGATCCCGATCTCGGAAAAAGCGTAGGCCCCGGAAGATGACAACCGAGAGGTCCAAAGCATACAGCTCCGATAGCCTCTGAACCGTCCATCGCCTCGTTGACGCAGTCGCCTTGTCTAGAACGTTCTCCTCGACGACTGCCCGCCAATAATCGTCGCGGGTGGCCTCGGAAGGGCAGACGGCCAGTAACGCCGTCAACTCCTTCAGCATCAAGGTCCGACTCGTATGGGTTCCCCGATCACCCACTCGGAAGCCCAAGCTCTCTGGGAAGGGTGCTGCCATTTATGCCGGCAAGTTTGCCGGCATAAACGCGGGATGTCAAACAAAACAAGCAGGGTGGCAACGGAGGATTGGCAATCGCGTGATTCGGCGATATTTTGAAGAAGGTGTGAGCATGAAAACAGCAAGAAAGAGCGCGAAAAGAAATGCGAAAAGGGTGCATGTGATCTCCAGAAAGGATCAGTGGGCGGTCAAGAAAGAGGGAACCACAAGGGCGAGCAGGATCTACGCGAATAAACAGGCGGCCGTAAAGGGAGCCAAGAAGATTGCATCCAACGATTGGGACGTCATCGTGCATCGAAAAGACGGCTCGATCGACAAGTGGAGTAAGCCAGAGAAATGAGCCGAGGAGGCAAGAAATCTCCCACTAACGTTTTCATCAACTGTCCTTTCGACGACGATTACATTCCGCTTCTTCGACCGCTCCTTTTTACGGTTGTTTGCGCCGGCTATGACCCACGTATCGCGTCGGAGCGGTTCGACTCAGGCGAAGCACGCATTTCAAAAATCGTCGAGCTCATAAGTAAATCTTCGTTGAGTATACACGATTTGTCTCGTATTAAAGCGCAAGAAAAAGATGAAGTCTTTCGGCTTAACATGCCATTTGAACTTGGGTTAGACATGGGCTATCGCCTCTCAAAGCGCGGAGCGGCAAAGAGGTGCTGTCTCATTCTCGAAAAAGAGCCCTATACCTACCAACAAGCACTCTCGGACCTTTCAGGTTCCGATATCAAGAGTCATAATAACGATCCGGAGAATCTTGTGTTAGAAGTGCGAA
This sequence comes from Verrucomicrobiota bacterium, assembly GCA_018610125.1. Taxonomy (GTDB): domain Bacteria; phylum Verrucomicrobiota; class Verrucomicrobiia; order Limisphaerales; family JAHEOI01; genus JAHEOI01. The sequence continues at coordinate 33,839 of JAHEOI010000344.1, read as the reverse complement.
ATTGGTTCGTGCAAACGGGGGACAAAAACATTCCCAGCGGAACTCAGATCTGGAGTTTTTTTAACGAGTTCATGGCAGATTTTTACCAAGACAGGCAGAGGGAGGGATTTCGAGAAAAGGATTTAGAAATGATGCCGGTGGCCGAATTCATCAATTTCATCCGAAGGTGGCTTCACGAACGATCGTGCAGGTAAGTTGTTCACCACATTGCGACACCTCGATTGTCCGGCAAAGCGTAATGAGCCCTCACCCCGGCATCTCGACCTTGAGTCCCTTCATCTGGATATAGCGGAGGTAATACTTCTGGGTCGTTCGCACGTCTTTGTGGCGGAGGAACTGGCTTGCCTCGTAGACCCCGTAGCGCTCGAGGACCTTGCTTCCTGCCCAGGCCCGTAGCTCGTGGATGCGCTTTTGAGTTTGCCAGCCGAGCTCCCCCATCAGTGACCCGATACGACGGAAGACCCCTCGATCGCTTCGGTCTTGTGCCCTTCAAGGACTGGTCCCGTGTCCTTCCGAAACTGCCCGATTTGCTCCTGCCCTGTGATGATCGGGACGGAGATGGGCTGGCCATCCTTTCCAAGCTCATCGGTCTGGCACCAAAGCTGCCCATCAACCTCCGTGATCCACTCCCAGCGCGCCCTAGCAATCTCGTTCTTGCGCAAACCCGCACCAACGGCCAGGAAGAATGCCAGGAAAAGGTTCCGGTCGTCATCCTGAAGGACCTGAACCTTCTGGAAGGTCGAGCTGATAATGGAATCCGGTGGGATCTGAAGCAGTGGTCGGGGCGGCCGGATTCGAACCGGCGACTTCTTGAACCCCATTCAAGCGCGCTTCCAGGCTACGCTACGCCCCGACCAATTGTGGCGACATTCTCATCGAAGCGCCGCCAAGCAGTATACTCCCCCGAACCGGGAGATCGCAAGGGCGAAAAAGAAGCCTATCCCCAAGACCGCAAGAAAGGAACGGACCGCAGCGGAGTGCGGTCCTTACCGCAACAGCGGTGGTCGGCTTTTCTCTTAACTCAGCACCTTAATGACGACGACAGTGAGGTCGTCGGAGAGTCCGGCGTCACCCGAGAATGTCAGGACGTTTTGGTAGAGGATGTCGACAATCTCGCGAGCACTCTGTTGGGTATGCTCGCGGACGAGGTTCAGCACCCGCTCTATTCCAAAGAACTCTTCGTCCGGGGACATTGCTTCTTCGAGTCCATCTGTCAGCAACAGCACAGTGTCGCCCGCTTTGAGAGAGATCGGCTCGCTTGATGCGAAGGGAATTTCCGGTTGTATGCCTAGGGGGGAGCCGGTCCGGCGAAGCCGCGAGCGCACCTCCCCATTGGCATCGAGCAGGAAGCCACATGGATGCCCGGCGCTCGAGTAGATCAAGGTACGGTTCTCGGCGTCGATTTTGGTGAGGGCTATGGTAACGTACCGTTCGTAATCGACATCCTCGGCCAAAACCTGGTTCGTTCGGCTCAGGATATCCCCCGTATCGGAGGCGTTGTTGGACAGGATCCTCAAGTAGGCCCTGGTTTCGGCCATTAGCAGGGCCGGTCCAATGCCATGACCGGTAACGTCGGCCACCACAATCCCCGTGCTGCCATCAAGCATTGTGAGATAATCAAAATAATCGCCACCGGTCGCTTCTGCCGGAAACGTGCCACCGGCAATCTCGAGTCCTTCGACTTCGGGCGCCTGCTTAGGAAACAGTCGCTGCTGCACTTCCCTTGCCACGCGGAATTGCTCCTGTGTCTCCCTGAGCTCCTTTTCGGCCTTCTTGCGTGCGGTAACATCGCGAATGAACGCCACATACCATCGCCACCCATGCAGGTCCATGTCGCTGAAGGCAATCTCGACGCTCACTTCCGAACGATCAGCCCTTTGGCCGACGGTCTCCACTGCGGTCAAATTCTCGGCATGCTCTCGGGCACGCAGGCGCTCAATAAAATGCTGTACTGAAAAGCCTGAATGATCCGGAAGGAGGGAGTCGAGCCGCTTCCCGACCACATCTTCCTGGGCGTAGCCAAAGACCGATTCAACCGCGGGGTTCGCGAAGGAGATGGATCCTTTTTCATCCATCATCAGGACGGCGTCTGTGGAGTTCTCCCAAAGCGTTCGGTATCGAAGCTCACTTTCACGGCGCGCTTCCTCGGCTTTTCGCCGAGCGGCCCGGCTTTCGGCCTCCCGGAGCTCTCTTTCAACAGCGGGGACCAGCCGAGCAAGGTTGCCCTTCATCACGTAGTCGTGCGCCCCGCTTTTCATGGCCGCCACCGCCGTATCTTCACCGATCCCTCCCGAAACGATGATGAAGGGGATGTCCCGGCCGCTCGATTTCAGCTCATGGAGGGCATCCAACGCGCTGAATCCCGGCAGGTTGTAATCGGACAGAATGACCTCAAGCGAAGGATCCTGCAGTGACTCGCGGAATTCTTCGGAGGTTTCCACCCGCTCATAAGATGGCTGATAGCCCCCTTGACGGAGCAGATTAATCAGCATTCGGGTATCAAACTCCGAATCCTCGACGACGAGCACGCGCAAGTTCGGTTTATCGGTCATGGCGGGGTCAAAATCAATAATGGGGGGCCTAATACCAGATTTCGCCGGGTAAAATTTTATGACCGGCCAAGAAGTCTGAGGCAGAAAGCCGCTTGCCCCCTTCAATCTGGAGCTGAGTTACATTAAGCCCTCTCTCTCCACAAGCAATTTTTATTCCATCTTTACCGACCGAAATGACTTCACCGGGGTTATGGTCGGCCACGTCAACCACATCGGCTTGCCAAATCTTGATCAATTGTTGACCGCGTTCGCCGGACCGGTGGGTATAGGCTCCGGGCCATGGAATGAAAGCGCGGACCATATTCCGAATTCGGCGCGCGGAAAGGCCCCAATCGATCTTGCCGGCTTCTTTCGGGATCTTGCCGGCAACGGAAGCACCTTCCGAGGGCTGGGCCTTCGGACTAATTTCCCCTTCAATGTAGCGTGGAAGTGTCTGAATCAACAGGTCCGCTCCGAGGGAAGCCAAGCGGTCGTGCAATGAGGGAGCGGTATCGTCGTCCCGGATGGGAATAACCCCTTGTGCCAGGATGTCTCCTGTATCCAAGCCGGTGTCCATCTTCATGATTGTCACGCCGGTTTCCGCTTCGCCCTCCAGCAACGCCCATTGTATCGGGGCTGCCCCCCGGTACTTTGGCAGCAATGAGGTATGGACGTTGACGCAGCCCCATTTTGGGAGATTTAGCACCGAGGCGGGCAACAACTGGCCATAGGCAGTGACGCCAATAACGTCCGGCTGCAGTTCCGCCAGCTCATTGACGAAGGTCTTGGCTCCTACCTTGCTCGGCTGCCAGACAGGTAGGGAAAAATCTTCCGCTAGCTGCTTCACGGGTGATGGGCGTGGTTTCAACTTTCTACCTGCCGGACGGTCAGGCTGCGTCACCACCCCCAAGATCTCGAATCGACTGTCTTGGATGAGTGCATTCAACGGCGGACGCGCCAATTCCGCCGTGCCCATGAATACTACCCGGATCGCCAATTCACGCCCATTCGTCACAAAAAACGATCATCGATAAACTCTCATCCATTATGGGGTCCGCTCATAGGCCGGTTCCTCGACCCGTTCGGCACTGGAAATCACTTCCAGGATGTCTTTCAAAACGTTGACCGGCGATTGGTTTGAGTCGATTGTATGGACCAGCTCGTCTCCATAATAGTTAAGGACCGGTCTTGTTTCCCGCTCATACGTCTCGAGGCGATCATGGATGACCTTTAGATTGGCGTCATCCAAGCGATTTTCTCGAAGAGCACGGCGTTGTAACCGCTCAATGACCTTGTTCATGTCGCTACAAACAAGGTTAAATATCGCTCGGACCTCCAGGGTTTCATCGAGCATCTTGGCTTGGGAAACGCTCCGCGGGATCCCATCGAGCACCAACGTATCGTTCCCGGGATCAAACGCACCGGAATCCTGCATCGCATCGATATTCTCGCGCCACAGACGGACGGTGAACTCATCCGGCACGAGCTCGCCCCGGCTGCTATACTCGATAAAGGTTCGCCCCAGCTCGCTATTGACCCTTAGGTTGCGAAACACGTCTCCGCACGCACAGTGAAAGAAATTCGGGATTGTGCCGAGAATCTTTCCTTGAGTTCCTTTCCCCGCACCTGGCGGGCCAAACAGCAAGATTGTTTTGTACTTCATGACGCTGCCCTAGCGTTTTCGATCTCGACTCTTACTTCTTGGCATCCTTACGCCTTAGCTCCACCTCGGTGATCTCACCAAATGGCACCTTGACCTCTTTTGTCCCTTGTTGAAGCTGCAGGTGCAGCTCTTTCCCTGATATTCGGCTGATTCTCTTGCCGACGTACTCGGTCTTGGGGGTTCGAATCACCATGACCAAATCTTTATCTGAACCGGTCCTAATGACCCTAAAGAAATTCGGGAACGAAGTTTCAAAGAAGTTACGGTCAAACTCGTAATCGTCCCGGGAATAGAGCTGCGACTGGTCGTCACCACCGCCACTCGCCGCTGCCTGCTTTTGATTGATGCTCAGCCCGCCGGCATTCGTTGCAGCGCCGGCTCCCTCGGCCGGCTCACCGACCGGTTCGGCCTCCGGGACCTCGCTTCCTTCAGCCATTGTCGCTTCGCCTTCTGCCTCGGGATGGACTCCCTCCTCCATCGACTGGAAGCTTCGGGTCGGGAGGCTCAAGAAGATGATCGGACCCAATACTGGAAAGACCGCGGAGATTGCTCCGGCCAAAGCCGGAGGATGATCCCGGTAGTTGGCAACCGCATAGCCGGCATAAATATTCGTGATGAATAGGATTCCAAGCAGAAAGAGTCCGACCTGAGTCCCAAAGGCCGCAAACATGCCGGTCGGTACCTCTGTTCTGTCAAGGTGCTCCACCTCGCTCACCACGACATCATCGTCCGGATTCTCTTTTTTGGGAGGAATCTCAATATAGGGGAAAGTGAACTTCTCAGCCTGCGGATTGTCGGAAAGGTCTTTCAGTGTTCTTTGACTGAGCTCACTCCAATGGATTCGACCGGAAGGCGGACCACCGGTAGCAGGCTGGATCACGATACCATTTTTATTGATATGGATAATTTGCCCGCGAATGACATCACCGCTGAGCAAGTGAATTTCATTGGGAAGATTCTTTGTCTGGCTGCCAGCGCCTCCAGTGCCGCCGCTTGCGGAAGTGCCGGAAAGCATCGAGCTGAACGCCTGTTGCATCAGCCGCTTGGCAAAGGCTCCTTTCAAGGCTTGCACGTCATCGTAATCGGCCACCAGGGTATCAAGGCCCTTAAAGGCTCCGGCCATGCCGTTGACCACCTTCGCGACCTTATCCATACTCTGGCCCGAGCCGGGACCAAACGTGGCGGCAAGATCGAGCTTCCAGCCATTCCCGTTCGACTTCACCAGCCGCAACTTCTGATCTTGGCCTTCGACCGAAACCATCGCCTCGTTGCCCTTTTGCTGCACTTTCAACCCATCGGCCAGCCCGGAAACGTCCATTGTGTCCTGGGCCTGTTGCGCAAAATTTTTGGCCCAAGCCGATTCGCCAAACTTATCAATCACCGCTTGTTTGAACTCGTCCATGGCCCCGGCGATTGTCACCAACCCCTCGACCATGACAGTAGCCTGCTTGCCTTGCTCCGTGCTTTGGTCGACCAAGCTTTTCGCGGAGGCGACATTCCCGCTCTCGACTGCCTCGACAAAGGATTGAACGGTCGCTCGCGGCGTGGAATTCGACACTTCACCATTAGAAACAGCCCCATTTCCAACAGCCCCACTCGCGCAAACAGTTGCCGTTAACAAGACCAGGACCGAGACCCCGCTTGTCAAAATCTCTCTCACACTCGTCATCATATATTCCAGCTCTCCGCGGCCACGCTCGATCCAACCTCCGTCGGGTCGAATGACCGTATTGTGCCGTACACTATCCTACTGGCGCAACGAAAATCAAACGATCCATTCGAGATCATAGCCACCAGCCCCCTTCTCCAGCAAAATTTGATGCATTTCTGTCAAGTTTTGGCCTTTGCCATCTTTGAATCATCGGATCGCTTAACGGCTGGAGGCCGGGCCCTTGTTAACGATCACGCTCAAATCGCTTTGAGGAGGTCTTCGACCGTAAAGGTTGGGCATTCAAGCGACAAACGATCAGCTGTGGCCCCATGGAGCCAAACGCCGTAGCGCATCGCCATTTCCGGTTGAGCTTGACAGAATGGCTGCGCGAGCAATCCCCCAAGGAGACCGCTTAGCACGTCGCCACTCCCTCCTTGCGCCAATAACGGATTTCCCGATGCATTGATAAAGGATCGTTCATCATCTCGACTGTATTGACCAATCACCGTTTGATGCCCCTTCAAGACCACCCAGCAATTTCCGTACGCTCGGGAGATCTCTTTGACGGCATCTATCCGATTTGCCTGCACCGACCGCGTTGACCATTGGAGCATTCGCGCCGCCTCACCGGGATGAGGTGTCACCACGCGCAACGTATTCGAGTCAATGTCGCCCTGCGGTAGCCAATCCAGTGCACTTGCGTCGACGACGACAGGCGCGTCGGATTCCTTCCATAAGCGTTCCACCTCCTCGCGAACACCCTCCGATAAGTTTTCCCCGGCCAATCCGGGGCCGACCAGATAGGCGGTATACTGCGACGACGGCATATCATCGCGCTTCCAAGGACGTACCATCGCCGCCCGCATCTGCGCTGCTACCGGCTGATAGACATCCGGTTGGGGGTGGAGCGTTACCAATCCCGGCTGTGCTTTTAAGGCCCCGCTTGTTGCCAGGACCGAAGCGCCATGGTATCCAAGACTGCCGGCGAGGATTCCGAGATGCCCGAAACGCCCCTTGTGACTAGTCACCTCTCGGCGCGGCGGAAAGCCTTCAAAATCATCCGCGCGGGACCAATAGAGCCGGCTGGAGCATGGGCATGGGGTCAATCCAATTTCCGGAGCTACCTCCAAGCGCCCGACATAGGGAGTGGCATTTGGCCGGATCATCCCGACCTTGATTGCGCCCAATGTGAGCGTGACAGCGGCGCGGATTGCGGTCGGCTGCGGCTCTCCTGTATCCGCATTCAGGCCGGAAGGAACGTCGACCGAAAGCATCGGGATTCCGGTCTGGTTCAGTCGGTCGATCAACGTGTCCCAACCGGCCTTTAAAGGACGATTCAATCCGATGCCAAACAAACCCTCAACGATCCACGCAGGCCGTTGGCTCTCCAGCTCGGCGGCAATCGCCTTCCAATCCTGCTCCGGATTTCGGACGCGGATCCAACTGACATTCCGGTCAAGCAACGAGGCCCGGCAATAAAGGGCATCGTCTCCGTTATGTCCCTTGCCCGCGACAAGGAGGATACGGTCCTCGGGCTCGGTCAGCCCGCGGATCCGCTCACCAAGGATCTCCCCGACTTGCCGGATAACCTGGCCCTCCTTCTTTCCCGTGGCCCAAGTCGCCTGCTCCCACTCCCGCATCTGTTCGACACTTATAACCGGCACTGCCATTGTTGAATGTAACCCCGGTCCGCCGACTCAAACAACCACGATGGCAACACCATTTTCCCGCAGTAATGTCCCTTCTTAAGAAATGGGACATCGAGGACGACGTCCCTATCAGCGAAGATCTACAGGGTGGCGGTCTCCATCTCGGGTACCGGTCACAGCCCTCCTTGACGAGATCATCGTATTCGGCCATTCGCGGGCACCCTACTCAAAAACGATCTCGACAAGAGGCACCTCCCATTGCCGGCATCTTGGGAGCTTTTGATATTCCTGGCGAAAGTCCGCTCGATAGCGCTGGACCATCGCCACAACTCGGATATCACGAATTCGACTCAAATGGGATCGCCACGTCAGGCAGGCATGCTTTGACAAGCGGGCCACGGTATGGCCCCGGCCATCCTTGAGCTCGAGGTTCTCCCCGACGGGAGAAAGGACAAGGGGATCACCCGGCTTGAGGCGTCCCAGATGCTGATGGATAGGATCGTAAGGCGGTTTGTTCCCGGCAAACCCGAGATGGAGATCCTTGAGCTGAAGGAGGCAATATTGCCTTTGGGAGTCATCCGGATGGGAATCTCGAGACAAGGTCGGGCGCCGTGATAGTGCGTGCTCCCCCTCGATGCTGGGTAAAACCGATGACACAATATCGGTTCGGCGACAGAGCGTCAATGTGGCTTGAGCTCGGGTCATTGCGACATAAAAGGTACGACGCTCTTCCTCGTTAACGGCGGCATCGTCGGACGCTTGCCAGCCGCCATCGGGGATCAGCACATGGGGGAATTCCATTCCCTTGGCCGCATGGATTGTCCCCAGAAACACCCCGGTTCCAGGCAGATGTTCCCGTCGTTGCTCCGCCAGGCTGTCATATAGGGAATCGATCGCCAGACTCACCGGGAGCTCCGCGTCAGCGGTCGCTTCACGGTAGTCTTGTAACAGCCTTTTCAAGAGTCGGCACCAACGGTTCTCCTCTTCTCCCGTGGACAGGGATTCCGCCCATTCCTCGAGGGTCGAGGCGCGCTGGACCGTATTGCGCTCGGCGCGCATGACATCAAAAAACCGGGCAATCTCGCGGATCCGATGGAGCTTGGGCAACTGGTCGCGAGCCGGCCCCCAATTCACCGGGATGTCACGTGACTCACAGACGGCTCGTACGGGACTGAGGAGCCGTTTAACACGTCCCAGCACCGCGAAGTCACTCCAATCCCCATCTGCGGCCAACGCGTTGAGCCGCTCGATTTCATCGACGATGGCAGCCGCCTGCATTGACTCCCCATCCACTTCAAGAATGTGAGCGCGTCCGGACGCTACCGGATCTCGCTCTTGCCAGACGCCCCCAGCCGACTCGATCTCGCGCCGGCGATTCACCCGAATCGGTTGCCGCTGCTTCATTCGGTCCCGGTTTTCCCGGATCACGTCATTCGCTGCCTGAATAATGTTCTGCGTCGAGCGGTAGTTTTCCACCAGGTAATGGACCTTGGCCTTGTAATCTTCCTGAAACCGCCGAATAAACGCGACATTGGCCCCTCTAAAGGCGTAAATATTCTGGTCGTCGTCGCCCACTGCCAAGATACTAAGCTTGCGATCGCTGTCGGATTGCCGGCGGCCTGCCAAGGCGCTCACAAGCTCATATTGGAGCTTATCAATGTCCTGGTATTCATCGACCAAGATATGGGTGTAGGAGCCAAGGAGACGCTCACGTGTCTCATCCGGCTCGAGACCGAGGACTTCCTGCTCACCGCGAAGGAGAGCGATTGCCTGCTTCAAGACTTCGTCGAAGTCGATCGGCTTCTCCTCCCGGCTCTCGGCTTGCTCCGCAAACGAGGTCCCGGTCAAGTGCATTGCCATGGCATGGTAAGTCAGGATTGTCACGGCCTTGGCATCCTCGCCGACAAGCTCGTAAAGCCGCCGCCGGAGCGAGAGTGAGGCCTTGTGGTTAAAGCAGAGCACCAGGATACGTTTGCCGGCAACCCTCCGCACCCGTAAGAGGTAGGCGCATCGATGCACCACCACCTTGGTCTTTCCCGAGCCCGGCCCGGCCAAGACAAGCGCGTTTTCATCGATGGGGGCCGACACAATCCGTATCTGGTCCGGATTGGCGAGTGATTCGACAATTGCCCGATACGATTCCTGGCTCGTTGCCCGTTCGAGGATCTCCTTTCGATCCTTAAAGAACCGCTGAACGAAGCGCCGTTTGTCCCAGGCAAAATAGCAAGAGACCAAATCCAGTGCGTCTTTAATCCGTTGACGCCCCATCTCCGCGTAGCGATTGATGACATGGATTTGGAAAATCCGCTCGCCATAGTGTCGGGAAAGGGGTTCGTAATCGCCTTTCGTATAACCGTGACGGACCTTCTCCGGGAATATCCGGATACGCATGGCTTGCCGAAAGACCGCGAGTCCCTGCTGAAGAATGATCACCTTATGCTCATGGAGAAACATCAGGCCTCGGTCAATCGCCGCCAGAGGCTTGCGAATCTGTCCGCCCAAGGCCATGTCGTTTTTGATGGCCTCGGTGAGCTCATTGGTCGAAAAGCTCACCAGCACCTCCCCGCTTTCTTGGCCCTGCTTGGCGGAAGCCTTGGACAACAACGTTTCAAGGAGCAGGCTCGCAATCGCCCGTCGCCTCTCCGAGGTCGCCACCAATGCATTCCACCCACGCTGCAGACGCACCCGGTAACAGTCTCGCGACAAGTGACGCAGCTCCAGGCTTCCCTTATGACCGGCAAACCCTTTGCCATCGTAGGTCAGGCTCTTTAAAAGGTTGCGCAGCGTTTCCGGGTTGCACTCCATCCCATCGTCTTTGAGCCGCTGATTGAGTCGACTAAGATTGAGCGAGACAGGCTCGCCATCCTCGGCGTCGGGATCGAGCTCCTGCATCAGCCCAAGCATCGCCCGCTCGATTCGGCAAATCCGATCGAAGCAGACCCGGGCGTGATTTTTACCCCGTGGCCGCACAAAGGCCGTCAGCTCGATCCCGCTCTGAATCAGCCCGGTTTCGGCCATTTCGTGGAGGATCCTCAATACCCGCTGGGTGTCGCTCTCACTCTGGCTGCCCCCGGCAGCGTCCGGATCCTGCCGCTTTTGCTTGAATGCCGGCAATTCCGCCAATTCGTCGGCACTCACCCCTTGATCCACGGAGGCGCTCAGAATCGCCAAAAAAACCGCTTCCCATTGCCGCTGAGTATCGGGCGAGAGATTGAAGCCGGCAATTTTCTCCTTGGCCTTTTCCATCGTCAAAAGCGGACGCCCTTGAAAGACGCGGGTTCGATTCTGGTTACGCTCAAGGTAGCCGGCACGTTCGAGCCAAGCGATGGCGGTCTTCACCTTGGTGTCGGCCATCCGGTCCTGACTGTCGAATTCGGTAGCCACCTCCTCGTCCCGCAAAAGCTCGCCCGAGGTGATCACGACCTCTTGATCCGGTTTTCGCTGCGCCCGCCGTAGCCCTCTCAAGATTTGCGCAATATCGCGACGCTCAATTTCCGACAATGCTTGCAGCTTGAATTGGGTCTCGATGTCCTGCGCAGCGTGAAGGAGAATGCATTCCGATGCCTTCAGGTCTCTCCCCGCCCGGCCCGCTTCCTGTAAATAGTTCTCCAGCGAGCCCGGGATATCCGCATGAATAACCAGGCGCACATCCTCTTTATCGATCCCCATGCCGAAGGCATTGGTGGCGCAAACAATCGGCAGCGTGCCTTGGATAAAGCTGTCTTGGATTTCTCGTTTTCGTGGGGCTTCAAGTCCCGCGTGAAACGCTTCCGCCGTCAGGCCCTTCTTGCTTAAGTATTCGGCGATTTCCTCGGTGTGGCGTTGGGTAGCGGTGTAGATGATAGCGCTTCCGCCCGGTAAGCTGGTCAACCGATCTTCGAGGATTTCGGCGATGCGACTCAACTTTTCTGCCGGTTGAATCGGGCGTACTTCAAAGCGGAGGTTGTCGCGCTCGGTTCCGCCGCGAAGGACCTCAAGCTCCTGTTGGAGGTGATCTTGAAAATGGCTGCGGATTTCGTTGATCACATCCGGTTTCGCAGTGGCCGTGAAGCACGACACCGGCGCCACGTTCACCCCTTGGTGCCGGGAAAACTCTCGTATGAAGCGGGCGGCATAAAGGTAATCCGGACGAAAGTCATGGCCCCACTTCGACAGGCAGTGAGCCTCATCAAAGACCCACCCGCCGATTTCCCGTTGCGATAACGCGTGCCAAAGCGAGCTATTGCGGAGCTGCTCAGGCGAAACATAAAGGATGGCGATGTCCCCTAACCGGACTCGCTGCATGACCTCACCTCGCTCAGGCGGGGTCTGCATGCCGTAGAGCGCCCCCGCAAAAAGCGTTCCGGTCCGTTCAATCAGGTTTTCGACCTGATCCTTCATGAGTGCCTGCAACGGCGAGATAACGACGGTGAGGGAGCCGCGGCGATAATGACGGACGAGGGCGGGGACTTGGTAACCGAGGGATTTACCACCGCCTGTCGGAAGAATCGCCAAAAGCGGCTGATCCCGCATTCCCTCGGCAACGATTTCCCTTTGAAGGCTGGTCCCGTCCGGGGTCGCGGGGTGGGAGCGAAACCCCTCAAAACCGAAGAATCGTTTAAGCTGCTCGTCCGGATCATGGGTGACACGGCAATAAGGACACTCCGATTGGCCGCATGGGCGCTCACGCAAGGCATGAATGACGGGAGCGATCGAGGGAAAGCGATGGCGCGTCCATGGCGGCAAAACGGAATTGGCACCGGCCACCGCGAGCCATGCATCGACATAAGCCATCGCGGGACGGAGCTGGGCCGTTTGGAAATAGGGCATTATTTCCCGGTCGAGCGCCGTTCGGCAGACACGGTCCTCGGCACGAGCGCGAAACAATTCGAACGCCGTTTCTGGATGGCACTCCGGCGTCGCTCCCAATGCCTCGAAAAACGTTGGCATGCCGCTTTGGAGCGGGCCATCTCCTCCCAAACCCGCCCGGCCCAAGCAAAAATGATAAAGCCTCAGTCGATCCGGATCCCGTTCCTGATCGACAGCGAATTGCTCCCATTGGTCGCGAAAAAGCATTGCCGCCAGTTGCGCATCGGCAACCGGGTCACTCTTGGCCATTCGGACCAGCTTGTAATCCTTAACGAGGTGGTGATACGGGTTTTCCGGGAACGCGAGAGGTGACAGATAGAGGGTATCGATCACGGGATACTTGGCCAGGTCGCACTGTTCCCAATAAGCCCCCAAAATCAGAAGGTCATGCCCGATCACATTGTGCCCAACAAGGAATTGAGCACCTTCCAGGAAGCCGGCAAGCTCTCTGAGCGCCTCACTCGGATCCCCGCCAATCTTTCGATGAAAGGTCGTATCACCCCGGATCGCGCCGATTTGGCGGATCTTGCCATCCGCTGTGGCCTCGAGATCGAGAAACGCGCATCCGGCCAAAAACGAATTCATCTTTTCTTCCGTGCGGGACCGCTCCGCCGCAGGGCTCAGCGAAGACTCGGTCGGGCGCGCGCTTCTGGATTCCTCGCTTAGCATTCCATTTTAGTACGGAATTTGGCCGATGCTTTTATGGCAAACTGCTTGATCTAAGGCACGATACGACAAACGGAATATAAACAGCTCGCTTCGCATAGGAAAGTGATGATGTTAGGCTGGTAGCCGCCCTGTTTCATTGGGTCTGCGCGATAAGGGTAAATAGCGGGGTAACGGAGAACTGTGACCCGATGGTTACCCCGCGGAGCCGAAACACCCGGGAAATACAAAGGGTTACTCCAAACGTCAATATGGGCCAACCGGCATCAGCTCAACGAGTGGGCGCACAGCTTACCTCGGCGCCTTTAAGGCCGGCCTGGGTCGAAGTCGACCTCGGGCAATTGCGAAAAAATTTTCGATTGATTCATGCCGATAAGCCGAGCGATGTGGCGATGCTCTCCGTGGTCAAGGATAATGCCTATGGCCATGGCGCATTGACCGTTGCCCGGTGTGCTATCGATGTCGGTGCCAAAGCCTTGGCTGTCAGCAATCTCGATGAAGCGCTCCACCTACGGCACAGCGGGATTGTTGAGCCTATCCTCATTTTCGGCACGCGTCCCTTCGCCGAGCTCCCGTGTTGTCTTGAATATTCGTTGATCCCGTGTGTGGATGATCTTGAAACCGCGGAAAGGCTCAACGCCCTTGCTGCGGGAAATCGACGCCGCCATCCGGTGCATCTTGAAATCGATACCGGCATGAGCCGCTACGGAATCCGATGGGATACCCGGCAACAATGGATGGCTGCCTTCCAGCGCTTTGAGTGGCTTGAATTGGCCGGTGTGATGAGTCACTTCGCCATGTCGGACGAGCTCGATAAACACTTTGCCTTGCTGCAGCTCGATCGGTTCCGTCAATGCCTCGACCGGCTCAACACCATGGGAATCCGTGCCCCCGTTCGTCATCTTTGCAATTCCGGAGGATTCCTGGACTTGCCGGAGGCCCACTTCGATCTTGTCCGCCTTGGCATTCTGCCACTCGGGGTATATCCCTCCAAGGTGTGCCGACGAATACCGGGGGTTTCACCTGTCATGACCGTCAAGTCGAAGATAATGCGGATCCAAAACATCCAAAAGGGCGATAGCGTCGGGTACGGGATGCGTTACCGAGCCCCTTCGAAACGCCGCATCGGAGTCATGCCGATCGGTTACGGCGACGGATTTCCGCGTGTCCGGAATCAAGGCGAGGTATTGATCCATGGCCAACGGACCCCCATAGTCGGTGCCAACGCGATGGACGCGACGATGGTCGACCTGACCGGCCTGCCGGACGCTCGGGAGGGAGACGATGTCGTCATCCAAGGCCGCCAGAAAGACGAGGTGATTTCCGTTGACGAAATGGCTGCGTTGAAAGGGACCGTCTCTTACGAGGTCCTTTGCGGCTGGCGCCTTCGATTACCCAGGATTGAAGTCGATCATTCGACCCAAGCCGTCGAGTCAAGCTCATGAAGATACTCTTTTCAGAAGCTCGTCCCGATTACGCAAGCTACACCTTTCCATATGCCGTCTGGGCCTTCCCCGAAGAAGGAGAGACACCGGCCGACATCATGGGACGCGGGTTTCTTCCGAGCTCGCCCAACTTGGATCGCTTTTATCTCTGCCGTCACGTCCGGGTCGCACTCGATCGATTTTATCCCTCCTCCGAAAATCGCCGCATCCTTCGCAAAGGAGCGCGGTTTCGCATGCAGCTCGTCGCCCGATCGGACTTTGAGTACACCGACGCCAGGCGGCGTTTTTTCAAGGAGTACGCCGATCGCCGATTCGGTACCGATAAAATGCCTTACGATCGGCTCGATCGACTTTTCCGCGGGGCCGTGACCACCCACTTACTTTTATTTCACGATACCGAATCGGATCGTGAAGTCGGCGCCGCGACGCTCTACCTCGAGCCGCCTCACCTTGTCTACTATTACTACGCCTTCTATGACCTCGATCTGATCCGCCAACATTTAGGGATCTACATGATGACGGCCGCCATCCGATTCTTTGCCGGGCAAGGGATTGAACGGTGCTATCTCGGGACGGTTTACAATCGGAACGCCCTTTACAAGACCCAATTCGGCGGCGCGGAATTCTTCAATGGCTTCGACTGGACCGATGATATGGACCAATTGAAATACTTGATCGACAAAGACAACAAGGCCACCGGTCACCTTCTCGAAGATCCTAATTTCATCGAGCGCTTCTATACGCCTCCTGTCAAACAGATTGCCGAGAGAAAAGGCTACTCCGTGTGATCGAGAGCTCCCCCGCCTACCTCCGACCTCCGTTGTGGTAAGGCCCGCACCCGCTGCGGGCCGCCGCTGAACGCCGGGGACGACGTCCCTATCGTTTCCAGCTCTGCGATTTTATCGTTGCTTTACTCGCGCGAGCGTTTCGGCTTATTGTCGGTACTGGTGCGCTTTCGCGCATGTCGGTCAATAAAGCTTCAATGAGCATTGGTGATATAAGACGCGATTATTCCAGCCGCGGACTGGAGCGAGACGATCTCAGCGCCGATCCGCTGGCGCAATTTCAGCGGTGGTTCCAGGAAGCAATTAATGCCGTGGGGCAGGACGCCAATGCCATGACCCTTGCCACCGCCGATGCCGACGGCGTCCCGTCGGCCCGCATCGTGCTTCTCAAAGGCATGGACGAGCGCGGCTTTCAATTCTTTACCAATTACACCTCGCGCAAGGCGCGCGAACTTGAGACGAATCCGAATGCGGCTCTGGTCTTCTATTGGTCTCAGCTTGAGCGCCAGGTGTGTATTATCGGCCAGACCCAACAGTTGTCGCGGCAAGAATCCATCGATTACTTTCAATCACGACCTCGAGGGAGTCGCCTCGGTGCTTGGGCCTCTTCTCAAGATCAGGTCATCACCGACCGGCAAGTGCTTGAGCAGCGGTTCCAGGAGCTCCAAGACCAATACCCGGACGCTGACATCCCCACTCCCGACAACTGGGGAGGCTTTGTCCTGGCACCCGAACGGATTGAATTCTGGCAGGGGCGTCCCAATCGGCTGCACGATCGCTTTGTCTATACGCGAACGGAGGACGGGCATTGGCGGATCGATCGGTTGGCACCGTAACAACCGACCCAGAGAAAGCGTGCGGACCGCTTCGCCAAGCCGCAAACGGTAGCGCCGATGCAGCAGCCTCTTTGTCTTCTGCTTAAGCGTCATTTCGCGCTCGTTCGCGGGCAATTTTCCGGTCCCATGCCTTGCCGAGTCTAAGCCAAACGCCTCGCCAGCCCTTTCCCCCACGCAGCCTCGAGCACCTGGGAGGTTATCACGCGAAGGAACAGTCTTATCTCTGTTACAGAAACTTTACAACGAGTAGACAGGAAAATACAATCAAACCGTGACGTCTTCCGCAAGCATCGATTGCTACGATACCGCATTCTAGATAAGAATCCCCGTTGCCAGGAACCTGGTCTCGCTTGCACCTCCGACGGAAGGAAGAGGATGAGATCGTGCCTGGGATATGCTAAAATAAGGTGGATGGGAGATAATGAGCAAGCTGTAGGGGGCGAGCCCAAGCTTATTCGGGTAGCGAGAAAAGTTGTTTGGTGGAAACCACCCGAGGAGGCTCTGGCATACCCGGAACGATTTATCGCTCAGGTCATGGTTTGGGGCAATTGGGAGGACGTTCAAGTCACCCGACACCACTTTGGCAGCGAAATTTTCGTATCCGTCTTGGATACCCCCCCACCCGGGGTATTCGACCAAGCCTCGTGGGTCTACTGGAATAACGTGTATGGCCGAAGGCCAACACCCCCTCTTCCGCGCCGATTCGGATGACCACGTTTGTTCCACAACTCGATGTGCTGCCGCAAGCTCAACAGGCGTTCTGGCCTTTATTACGTCATGTCTCCCCACATTTCATACTTTACGGTGGCACCGCCCTCGCGCTTCGCCTCGGACACCGACAATCGTTCGATTTCGATTTCTTCAGCAGCGAAAAATTTCAAGTCGAGGAGCTGTTTCGTACGATCCCGTGGCTTGAACAGTGTGAGCGCTCACAGGCCAAGCCCAATACCCTGAGTGTTATTGCCGACAAGGAAGGAGTTATCCGGTTATCCTTTTTTGGAGCACTTCGAATCGGACGCGTCGGCGAGCCTCAACTCACCAGCGACGGATCTCTCATCGTTGCCGCCCTACTTGACCTGGCGGCAACCAAGGTGGCGATCATCCAGCAAAGGGCGGAGCAAAAAGATTATCTGGATATCGCCGCGATTCTTAAAGACGGTATCTCCCTCGCTTATGCCCTTGGCGCCGCGCGCGCCCTCTACCCTGACACCTTCAATCCAATGATCAGCCTCAAGGCCCTCAGTTATTTCGAGGACGGCGACCTTCCCCATCTCCCTTCTGAAATCAAAAGACTCCTGAGCGAAGCCGCAAGTCAAGTCTCCCAATTGCCTGAGATCCCTCGCGTTTCTGACAGCCTCGGTCTGTCTTCCCAGCCGTGACCCTGAGCTCTCTTGTCCTGAAGCGCTTCGGGATTCAATAGGTATCTCCGCAGTCTCTATGATTTTCATCTGGTCGCCTGTATCGCCGCACCACAGGCAGGCTCATGGAGCTCGTCCCGAGAGACAATCAGGACATTCACTCTTTCTCCTCACGCGGCTTCGGGTAGCGTCGAACAGAGAGGCGCTCAACGACAGGCCCGTCAATCTCCTCGACCCGAAATTCGTACTCGCCAACACGAATAACGTCCCCGATTTTGGGAAATCCTTCCAACTGATGGGTGATCCAGCCGCTTGTCGTTGTGACGTCTTCCTCCTGAAGCTCAACCCCCATAAAGGCGCCCAGCTCATGCAACGGCAAGCTCCCTTGGATTTCCCACTGGTTCTCCCCTTTCTTGCTGATCATGGGGGGCTCTTGATCGAACTCGTCCTGGATCTCCCCCACGAGCTCTTCGAGAATATCCTCCAACGTCACCATCCCGACAGTGCCGCCATATTCGTCGACCACAATGGCAAAGTGGAGCTTCCGATTCAGAAAGAGCTCCAGCACCTTTTCGAGTCGTGCGGTTTCCGGGACATAAATCAGCTTCCTGGCGACAACCACCAGCTCCGATCCTTTCGAAACCTTGGAACGCAGGCCGATCAAGTCCTTGAAATGGATCACACCAACTGTTTCATCAAGATCGCCGTTTTCACAGAGGGGGAATCGAGAATAGCGAGTCTTCTCCGCGATCTCCAGGCATTGCGAGATCGTCGCCTCCGTATCCAAGACGACGATCTCCCGCCGGGGCTGCATCACCTCACGCACGATCCGACGCTTGAGGGTCATGGCATTCAAAACGATATCCCGTCCCAGCGTGGTCCCGCCAGTGCGTTGCTGCGCCGCCGAGAAAAGCAATCTCAGCTCCTCCTCCGAATGGACCATTTCGGACTCGCTTACCGTCTCCAGGCCGACACGATGTAAAAACCAATTCGCCGTATGGTTTAAAAGCCAGATGAACGGGTAGGAGGCCTTGTAGAACCAGAGTAATGGATGGGCGACCCAGAGACTCGTCGGCAGCGGCTTTTGGATTGCCAACGATTTCGGAGCCAGCTCCCCGATCACGATATGGAGAAAGGTGATGATCGAAAAGCCGACCGCAAACGCCATGGCATGCTGCAGGTGGGGCGATTGAATTCCGAGTCCGTCCATTACCGGGTGGAGCAGTTGCTCAAACAGTGGCTCCGCATACCAACCCAAGCCGAGACTCGCCAAGGTAATTCCCAATTGGGTCGCACTCAGCGAGGCATCCAGGTTTTGCACCACCCTTCGCGCGACTTTGGCCCGACGATGACCCGCTCGCACCAGGCTGTCCAATTGGGTATCCCGGATTTTGACCAGGGCGAACTCGGCCGCCACAAAAAACGAGTTCATCAAAACCAGAGCCATGACCAATGCGAGCTCAAAGCCGCGCTCGAAGATCTGGAAAATGATCTCTTCAATCTCCATGGCTTACAAACTGACTTCTCCAAAGACCACCCTCAATATGTCCTGCAGGCTAATCAGCCCAAGCTCGTGACCATCTCGGGCCAGGACAATCGCCAGTCGTTGCCCGCTTCGCTGCATTCGGCGAAGCCCTTCCTTGAGCCTGAGGTTTTCATCAAGATACAAAACCGGAGAAATGTACGCTTTAACGGTTTTGGTTACCGGGATCTCCTCGTTATAAAGGAGTGTCTTAAGACTGATCAATCCGACAAGCCGTCGCTGCTGAGCAAATTGCTGCCAAACAGGAAGGCGTGTCACTTGACTCTCGCGACAAATCCGCAATGCCTCACTAATCGGTGTCTGAGCGTCAATCGTCACAACTTTGGAGATCGGGACAGTCACGGACTTCACTGTCAAATGCTGCAGGTCGAGGACCCGGTTAATAATACTCCGCTCTTGAGTGGTCAAGACCCTTGACGATTCCTGCATCACAAGTCGCAGCTCTTCGCGATTTCCGAAAAGATAACCTTGGGCCTTGTCTTTTCCTGCCGTTAAGAGCGACAGCTTGGTGAAGGCCTTCACGAGCCGCACGAGCGGCCTCAAGCCGATATGCAGCATCCGAAACGGCCGCGCCAATGCCAAACAAAGGCGATTTGGAAACCGTTGAAAAAGCATCTTTGGAAGTAGATCTCCGAAGCTATAGAATAGAAATCCGACCGCGATCAATGCGGCCAGGAGCAACAGCGGCCATTGAGCGAGCCAATTGTAAAGTGCGATGAAGGTCAGGCTCATCAGGACAAAATTCGCCATCGTATTCCCGACCAGGATGGTCCAAAGGAAATCCTCGGAATCGTCCAAATAGCCCTGGAGCACCTTGGCCTGCCGGTTTCCGGCACGCATGTATTGCCGGATCCGTAGCCTGCTCAACGCAAAGACGCCCGTCTCCATCCCCGAAAGGAGAAACGAAACGGCCAGGCAAAGCAGCATGAAGAGGATCAGTCCGGTAGTATTCTGCATATAAGGCCTCCCTCCCTAATCGATCCGTTCCACCAGCACCTCTCGAACCCGCCGCTCATCGGCCGCCAGAACCGTGAAGCGCAGCCCCCGATACTCCATCGTCTCGCCGACTTTTGGCACGACTTCCATCTGCGCCGTCACCAGTCCCCCGACTGTGTCCACCTCTTCCGTTTCCCCGATCGCCGGACATTCCTTGGCGAAGTCCTCAATCTGAGTCGTTCCATTGACCCGCCATCGGCCTTCGCCAAGCTTCTCCAAAGTAAATCCTTCCGATTCGCCTTCACTCCGGATCTCACCAAGCATTTCTTCAACGATGTCTTCCATGGTCACAAGGCCCGCGGTCCCACCAAACTCATCCAACACCACCACCATCCCCCGTTGTTGCCGCTGCATGTTTTTCCACAATTGAAGCACATTCATGCTTTCCGGAACAAAGAAAGGGAATTCGGTCGCCGGTTCGAGGTCGGTGCCGGAATTCAACAGCAGCGTCCGGGTATTGATGAAGCCGACAATCGTATCCAGGGAGTCCTCGTAAAGCACCAGGCGTCGATGCTTGTAGCGACGAGCCATTTCAACGATCTCTTCGTGCGGTGTGCCGACAGGGACTCCGATAATTTGCGCTCGCGGCTGCATCACGTCGCCGACCGTTTCCTGATCGAGATTGACAATGCTGAAGATAATCTCCCGTTCCGACTGGTCGAGTGTGCCTTGTTGGTAAGCGAGCTCGATGAGCTCTTCATAATCTTCGTCGGTCAGGCTGGCGTGGGGCTGGACCGATTCCGGGATAAGCCGGTTCAAAATGGTTGCGTTGAAATCTTGTACAATACGTCGTAACGGAGTCGTCAACGTAAGGCAAAACCGCATCGGCCGGGCGATTCGCAGCGACCACACCTCGGGCAAGCGTACGGCCAGCGTCTTGGGCATGACCTCGCAACCGACGAGGATGAGGACAAACAACCCGACCAAGATCAAGGTGATGGGCCAGTCCCTCCCGAAAGCGGGCCAAAGTCCCAAGACGACAACCGCCCCGTTGGCGATCGAGTCGCCCAGGACGATCGTTGCCAGTAAATCATGCGGTTTGGCCAGCAAGCCAAGGACAATGGTGCCATTATCGGGATGACGCTCGGCCAGTTTCCGGGCCTGCCACTTGCCAAGGGCAAACAACGCGGTCTCGGCGATGGCAAATAAAAAGCTCACGCCGGCAAAGACCAACACCCCCACCAGCGCCATGATTGGGAGAAAACCCATTATCCCTGTCATTGATAATCCCTACCCCGTCAATAGGCAAAGCCGAAATCGGAGCCTGGCCCGCCACTTCGCCAACCGACGAGGATCATCCAGGTTGGCTCCCTAGATCCCAAACTCGGACTTGACCTCCCCAAATTTCTGAACCGCCTGCTCCAAATCGTCACGACTGTGTGCCGCCGAGATTTGAGTCCGGATGCGAGCTTTCCCCTTTGGGACCACCGGGTAGGAAAATCCGATCACATAAACGCCTTTTTCGAGCATCGCATCGGCAATCCGAGCGGCCGTCGCCGCATCCCCAATCATGATCGGAACAATCGGGTGCTCCCCTGGAAGAATCTCAAAGCCTGTTTCTTGCATTCTCTGTCGAAAGTACCGCGTGTTGTCTTCCAATCGGTCCCGCAGTGAGGTCGAGGCCGAAACCAGCTCCAATGCCTTGATAGCTCCCGAAACCACCGGAGGAGCCACCGTATTCGAAAAGAGATAGGGACGAGACCGCTGACGCAGATACTCAACGATTTCCTGTTTGCCGCTTGTGAAGCCGCCGCTGGCGCCGCCTAAAGCTTTTCCCAGTGTGCTCGTGATAATGTCGACTCGATTCATAACGCCATGGTGCTCATGAGTCCCTCGTCCGTGCCTTCCCATGACTCCCGTCGCATGCGAGTCGTCGACCATGACCAGCGCGTCATACCGCTCGGCCAAATCGCAGATCCTCGAGAGATCAGCGACATAGCCATCCATCGAAAAGACGCCATCGGTGGCAATCATCCGGAAACGAGCCGTCCGGGCCTCTTGAAGCTTGGCTTCGAGATCGCCCATGTCGTCATTTCGATACCGAAACCGCTGCGCCTTACAGAGTCGAATCCCGTCAATGATGCTGGCATGGTTTAGCTCGTCCGATATGACGGCATCTTCCGGACCGAGCAGCGATTCGAAGAGTCCCCCATTCGCGTCGAAGCAGGAGCTATATAAGAGCGTGTCCTCTGTGCCCAGGAAATCGGTGATTCGGCGCTCCAAATCCTTGTGCAAGGATTGTGTCCCGCAAATGAACCGGACCGAAGCGAGCCCATACCCCCATCGGTCCAACCCCTCATGGGCGGCTTGAATCACTTCCGGATGCTTGGCGAGTCCCAGATAATTGTTGGCACAAAGGTTTAGCACCTCTTTTTTTTCGGCGACACGCACGTAAGCGTCCTGCGGCGTGGTCATGACCCGTTCGTCTTTATATAAGCCGCCTTCGCGAATCTTCTCGATCTCGTCTTTTAGATGGTTACGGATGGCACCGTACATAGCTTGCTTTTAATGGTATCACTTATCAAACAACTGGAATTGGCCGGGATACCGTTTAATCCTTCCAATAGAGGAGCACCTTGCCGGATTGCCCCGATTTCATGACCTCGATCGCCTTTTCATATTCTGTGTAATGGAAACGATGGGTAATGACAGGCCAAATATTCAGACCGGACTCAAGCATCACTGTCATTTTATACCAGGTCTCGTACATTTCCCGCCCATAAATCCCCTTGATCGTCAGCATATTAAATACCACCGTCTGCCAATCAATCTTCATCTCGTTGTCCGGAATCCCGAGCATCGCAATCTTTCCCCCATGACACATATTGGCGATCATGTCTCGACACGCATTGTCATTTCCGGACATTTCAAGACCCACGTCGAATCCTTCTTTCATGCCGAGCGTCTTTTGCATCTCGGCAATCGTGTCATGCCGTGCGTCCAAGGTTATCGTCGCACCGACCTTTTTAGCGAGCTTCAGTCGGGTCGGATTGACATCCGTCACGACCACATGCCTGGCACCGGCATGACGAGCCACCGCGGTCGCCATTACCCCGATCGGACCGGCACCGGTTATGAGGACATCCTCACCCAATACGGGAAACGACATCGCCGTATGCACGGCGTTGCCGAACGGATCAAAGATCGCACCGATATCCCGTTCAATAAACGGGGCGTGGTGCCAAACATTGGTCATGGGAAGCACCAAATATTCGGCAAAGGCCCCCGGGCGGTTCACCCCGATGCCCTTTGTCTCGGCACAGAGGTGCCGCCTCCCAGCCAGGCAATTCCGACATCGCCCGCATACCACATGGCCCTCGCCGCTGACCAGGTCCCCCGGAAAGAAATCCTTAACATTCGAGCCGACCTCGACGACCTCACCGACAAATTCGTGGCCGACGATCAGTGGCACCGGCACGGTCTTTTGGGCCCACTCGTCCCAGTTGTAAATGTGCAGGTCCGTACCGCAAATCCCCGTCCGATCAACACGGATCAACACGTCGTTCAACCCGAGCTCGGGCTCCGGGACCTCCTCCAGCCAAAATCCGGGCTCCGCCTTCCTCTTGACCAGTGCCTTCATTTGTCGATCTCCTCTTGCCACCTGTTTTGCTCCCAAAATCGAACCACACCGGATTCCTTGTCCAACAAAATTTGATGCAATTGTGTCAAGTTTTGGTCTTCCGCCCTCCCCGTTCCTTTCGCTGCGCTTGACGACTTACCGGGATAACGTTCTCATTGAATTCCGGTATCGACGAGAGCATCCTCGGAAACGACTGCAGAGCAGATTGGAATAAGTGACCGCGATCTGTCATCAATCATTCACGAAACGAACGAGCACAAGAAAAGCTTATGGCATTTGAAACCAAAACAAAAGACCTGACAAAAGCGCCACCACGTAGTCCCCGGGAACGTCTGGGCGGATTCGTCGTGCTGGGGCGAACGATCGATAAATGCCGTGCTGAAATGGCCGGCACCCTTGGGGAGTACAAGTACGACTGCCCGCTCGATCAAAACCTGTTCGAATTCAAGGGGATTGACGGCGTCCAGCTCAAACAGGCTGTTGCGAACACCTCAAGCGATGAGGAGGTCGTCACGTGGCTGAAGCAAAACGGCACTCCGAAAAGCGACGCCGAAATCCAAGAATGGTCCGATCAGATGGAAAAGGTAAGCCTCTACGACGACCCCGAAAAGCGTGAATGGTTCTCGGAGGAATGTCGCAAGCTTGGATTGGACCCGGCCTCGACCACCCTCTTTGAGTGGCTTGAGGCCGACGACCGCGCCTCGTTCCAGAGCAGTTAAGCCAATCTTTCCAAAATTGCTGCTCCTCCCTTGAGCCCCCGCCCCTGCCTTGGGGGCGGGGGCTTTCTTCGGACCCGAGATTGGCATCAAGCCTCCCCCTGACTTTTGTTTCGCCGCTCCCAAAGGTCCACTCTTCCTTCCCTGATAGGGACGTCGTCCCCGAGGTCCAGGGATGGACCGCAGCTCGGTTGCTGCGGCGCGATTGGTCCGCTGGCCCGCCCTCGATAGCGGCCTTCAATGAGATTGACAATCTACGACTTTGCCGTGCAAAGTGAAGGACGATGCCACCGAGCTGGGCTGAAGAAAATCTGAAGGTGATCCGCACGTTGATGGAGCGTGCGACGATTTATCGCCGTGCTCTTGCGCCGACGACCCTGATGACAGGTGGCCTTGGCGTTGCGGCAGCCGTCATCGCGATGGTATTCCCCATCCGTTCGCCTCGGGAATTCAGCATTTATTGGCTGACGATCAGCCTGATCGGCCTCATCGGCGCCTATTTAATCGTCCGTCGACAGGCCCTACGCGAATCCGAGCCGTTTTGGTCGCCGCCCACTCGCCGTGTCACGCAAGCGCTCCTTCCCGCATTGCTTGTCGGGCTAACGCTCGGGCTGATGCTGTTATTCCGGCTGGAAGCGCCGCTTATCCATGTATGGTGGCTTCCACCGATTTGGATGGCGCTCTATGGCTGTGCGCTCCATGCGGCCGGATTTTTTATGCCCCGGGGCATCAAGCTGTTTGGATGGATTTTCGTCATCGGAGGGTGCTTCTTATTCCTAGGCGTCAACACCGTTGCGGCCTCGCCCAACAGCGTGCCGCCGGTCAAGCATGCCCATTTGATTATGGGGGCCACATTCGGAGGACTCCACCTGGCTTACGGGCTTTATCTCCTATTTACCGAACAGCAAAAGAATGAAGTGTGAATCCCGAATCGTTTTTCCGACTGGACCGAATCATTCACGAGAAAGGGCGACTGGCGATCGTCTCCCTGCTGGCCGCCTCGCCCAATCTCTCGTTCGTCGAAATGCGCGATATGCTCAAAATGACCGACGGCAACCTCACAGCGCATACGCGAACACTTCAACAGGCCGGCTATGTAACCTCAAGCAAGGTGTTCTGCAAAGGGAAGCCGATCACGACGTATGCGTTGACCGAAACAGGGAGAGAGGCCTTCGACACCTATCTGAGCCTTATCGAAGACATCGTCCGACAAAACAAGGATGAATCCTAATGACCGAGATTTTACAGCGGCGGGAGAGATTGCTTCGCCGGGACTTTGCAACACAAAGCCAATAAGGAGACTGATATGAAAATCATTCGAGCGAATCACTTAGGCATGTGTTTTGGCGTTCGAGACGCCATCAACCTTGCCAATAAGGAATCGGAGGAATCGGCCCCGACTATACTCGGGCAGCTCGTGCACAATCAAACCGTGCTTGACTCCTTAAAGGAGCGCGGGGTGCAAATCGCTACCCATACCGACCAAGTCAAATCAAACACGGTGATGATCACCGCTCACGGGGCCTCTGAAAAGCGGATGCAAGAGGTCCGGCGCCGTGGATTCAATGTGATCGAGGCGACCTGTCCGCTCGTGCATACCGCGCACAAAGCGCTCCAGAAACTGGTGGCAAAGGATTGTCACCCCGTGATTGTCGGTAAGCGCGATCACGTCGAGGTGAGAGGAATGACCGAGGACCTGGCTGACTACGACGTCATTCTTTCCGAATCCGACATCCATCAACTCCGGCCACGGTCACGCTTCGGGGTCGTCTCGCAAACGACTCAGCCGACTCATCGAGTGCACGCGTTGGTCGAGGCGCTCCGAAACCGTTTTCCGGAGTCGGAGGTCCACTTCATCGATACCGTTTGTCACCCGACAAAAAAGCGTCAAAGTGCGGCCGAGGAACTGGCGTTAAAGGCTGATGCCGTTGTGGTGATTGGCGGTGCCAACAGCAACAACACACATGAGCTGGCCCAAACCACCGCGGTTTATGGCGCTCGGGTCTACAAGGTCCAAACGGCCAACGAGCTCAAGGAAGAATGGTTCAATCGCCACGACACAGTCGGGATTACGGCGGGGACATCAACTCCCGATAGCACCATCCAAGAAGTGGAGTCATGGCTCCAAGCGTTAGCCGTCCGAGAGTCGGAGCTCGCTGAGGCGTAAGGCGGCGATAAGTGGGAAGGTGGGAAGGTGGGAACGTGGGAAGGTGGGAACGTGGGAAGGTGCGAAGGTAAGAAGGTAGGAAGGTGGGAAGGTAGGAAGGTAGGAAGGTCAGATAACTTGTGTGGCTTCCACCGCCGGGGTCTGCCGACCCTATACTCCCTGAATTAATCGACGGCAGACTCGCCCAGCCGAGCACCCCCTTACGCGCGCCAGCTTATGGAGTGCGCGTGAATCGTCACGCAGCCTCGACAACCTGCGGCACCGGCAGCAGAGACAAGTTAGCGCTCGTGGGACGGCGCTGCGCTCCTGGACGCCGGCGACGGCGTCCCTATCAAAGAAGGAGAAATCGGACCTCGGGGACGAGATCCCTGCGGACACCCACTTTTCAACGCTTACCGCATGCTCAGTTCCTTCTTCTTTGAGACGTCGTAGCAAAGCAAGATCCCTTGGTCCCTTAAGAAGAGCTTCCCATTGGCGACCACAGGATGAGGCCAGCTCCTCTTGTCACTGCGGTCAGGCTGCTGAAATCGCCCTGTCTCACGATACCCTTCCGGTGTCGCCTTGGCGAGAACCACAGTCCCCTTGGAGCCTTCGCTCCTTAGATAAAGCCGGCCATCCGCGTAGGTGATTGAGCCGCGGCGGAGCTTATCCCGCTCCTGCCAGACCATCTCTCCGGTATCGAAATCTTGGCAGACCCATCCCCTCCCATCGGAGTATCCATAGATATAACCATCCACCAGCACGACGCCACCGTGTTTGTTGTCCATCACCTTATTCGAATACACCTCTTCAGCCATGAATTTTCCGCCGCGGTGGCTCACATCGAAAAGGTTACAGCCCACACCATAGCCGGAGGTCACATAGACCTTATGATCCTCCGCGACAGGGGTGGGGATCACAGCGGGACTGCTCCCATCGCGCGGCACCTGCCACAATACGCTTCCATCCTCAGCGGCAACACCGGCCACATGCTTTTCGGTGAGCTGAATGTATTGCCGGAAACCGTTCCACTCCCGAACAATAATTGAAGAATAAGCGGCATCATCGGTCCATTCTTGGCTTTGCCAGATCCGCTTGCCCGTCTTTTTGTTCAGTGCCAGCAGCGTTCCCTCCGGACCACCCGGTGTGCAGATTAACTTGTTGCCATCAATCAGGGGTGATTCGGAATAGCCCCACCCTGACATCATGTTCCCCGAAAAGTCCTCTTTAAGGTGACGCTGCCAAATCACCTCGCCATTGGTCGCATTGAAGCAGACGAGCTGCCCGCCAACGCTCAAGGTGTAAATTCGGTCCCCATCAACCGTGGGCGTGCATCGGGGTCCCTCCTCCTTTCTGATATTCCGATTGGCACGTCCGTTACGCGTCTTCCAGAGTGTCTCGCCGGTCTCTTCGTCAAGAGCCCAGACCACTTCGTAGGCGCGTTCATAGCCCATCCCAAAGACTCGGCCATCCGCCACCGAAGGAGTCGTATAACCTCCCCCGAGCTCGTCAGCCTTCCAGACCATCTCCGGACCGCCTTCCGGCCATTGCTGCATCAACCCCGTTTCGTCCGACTTATTATCGCGATCGGGTCCTTGCCACTGCGGCCAATCCAACGCCTCTGCAGACGTCGCCATCCCCATCGCTCCGGCGAGAAACCACACGCCAATCCAGCTCCGATTCGTTACCATTGTGACCATGGCAGGCAATAAAAACCTTTCGTCCCCGAAAGTAAAGTTCAATTCCCTTTTCTTGTGGGTCGAATTCAGCGTCGACCGTTGAAGAGCTTGGATGCCGAGGACGTCACAGTCCTCTATGACCGGCATTGGATGTCGGGCACGATGTCCCTATCAAGGGAGGGGTAGAAGAGGTGGACCATGTCCCTATCAACGAGGGCAGAAAAATTGGGATGACGTCCGTATCTGGGAGGCGGCATCGAAATAAGCGGTTTTTTCCATCTTCACGTGATTCAGGAAATGATCTCGTTGACCACGTGACCGCCGACGTCGGTCAAACGATAACGCCGCCCTTGATGCTTAAAGGTCAGGCGCTTGTGGTCGATACCGAGCTGCTGCAGCAGGGTGGCTTGAAGATCGTGCACATGCACCGGATTCCTCGCGACATTGTAACCGAATTCATCGGTTTCGCCGTAGCTTATTCCAGGCTTGAATCCACCCCCGGCGATCCATTGGGTAAAGCAACGCGGATGGTGATCACGTCCGTAATTGTCTTCCGTCAGCGCGCCTTGGGAATAGTTAGTCCGACCGAATTCGCCACCCCATATGACGATTGTATCGTCGAGCAGGCCACGCTGCTTGAGGTCTTTGATAAGTGCCGCCGATGCTTGGTCTGTCTTCTTGCTCTGAGATCGAATACCGTTCGGCAATCCCCCATGGTGATCCCATCCTTGATGGTAGAGCTGAATGAATCTCACTCCACGTTCAGCAAGCCGACGCGCCAATAAGCAGTTGGCCGCGTAAGTGCCGGGATTCCGTGCATCCTCCCCGTACATGTCCAGAATGGCTTCCGGCTCATCCGAGGTGTCCATCACTTCGGGGACCGAAGTCTGCATCCGGAAAGCCATTTCATATTGAGCGACGCGTGAGTTGATGGCGGGATCACCCAAATCCTGGTACTGCTGCTCGTGCAGGCGCGCCAAATGATCCATTACTTCACGCCGGCTCGACATGGAAATCCCGGGAGGGTTGCCAAGATAAAGCACCGGATCCTTCCCTGCCCGGAATTGCACCCCTTGATGACTCGAGGGGAGAAAGCCGTTACCCCAAAGCCGGGAATAAAGTGGCTGGCCGGACCCGTTTTTGGAGATCATGACGATAAAGGATGGCAGGTTGGCGTTCTCGCTACCGAGTCCATAGCTAAGCCAAGATCCCATGGCGGGCCGACCGGGCTGTTGCGCCCCGGTCTGAAAGAATGTCATGGCCGGATCGTGATTGATCGCTTCCGTGTAAAGCGATTTCACAAAGCAGAGATCATCGGCAATCCCCGCTGTATAGGGCAATAGGTCACTCACCCAGGCACCGGATTTTCCCCGGCGCTTGAAGTCAAAGATGGACCCCGCCAACGGCAACGACGCTTGGTTCGCGGACATGCCGGTCAGCCGCTGTCCCATCCGGACCGAGTCGGGCAGATCCTGCCCGTTCATTTCATTAAGCAGCGGCTTATAGTCGAACAAGTCGAGCTGCGACGGACCGCCGCTCTGAAAGAGGTAAATGACGCGCTTTGCCTTCGGCTCAAAGTGGGGCGCATCCAATGCCGCCCCGGAGGCCGCCATATCCGACAGCACGCTTGACGCGCTCACCGAATCCCCCAATAGGTGAGCGAGCGCCATCCCGCCCAGGCCATAGCCGAACCGTGAGAAGAAATCTCTTCGATTCATCTCGAAGTTGAAACTGCCGCAACCGCTCATATCATTTGTCGCCATATTAAGCCTTTCTTCCGTATGAATCGTTCAGGAAATTCTTGCATGGGGATACCAATGAACCGCGGTCACTTACAGCTCACCCCACCGTCTTGGTACCCTCCAACAACTGGCCGATCAGTAACGCTCTTCTTTTACCCTTGTCGGCCCTTTATCGCAGCACGACCGCTTCATCAAAATTCAGCAAGGCATTGGCCAGCACCGAAGCCGCTGCCAAGCGCGACAACCGGAGCCTGTCATCATAGCCGCTCTGCCCAACCTTTAAGAATGCCTTCGCTTTCTCCGGATTGGATTCAAATCGCGCCCTCTGTTTTCGGTAGAGTGCCTCGAGATTTTTAAGCTCTTGCTCATTTGGCAAACGGCTTGTTACCAAGCGGAAAAGGAATCGGATTTGCGCCTCAACCGTCTTACCCCCCTCTGTCAGCATGCGCTTACCCATTTTCCGGGAGGCTTCCACAAATTGCGGATCATTCAACAGCACCAACGCTTGGAGCGGCGTCGTCGTTTCTTGCCGTTTCACGACACAATGGCTCCGCCTGGCGGCATCAAAGATCAACATGTTCGGTAACGGGGAGGTACGTTTCCAATAGGAATAGATGCTTCGCCGATAGAGAGCAGCCCCCTTGTCTTCCTTGTATGTCTTTCCCGATTTCTCTTTCCAAAGCCCTTTCGGCTGATAAGGCTTCACTGCCCGACCGCCAATCTTCCTGGTCAAGAGCTCGCCCGCAGCCAATGCCTGGTCCCGAAGCATCTCCGCCGACAACCGTTGCTTCGGTCCCCGAGCCAATAGCTCGTTTTTGGGGTCCTTTTTCCGCCATTTCGGATCGGTCTTCGAGGATTGCCGATAGGTTGCTGATGTCACAATCAGTCGATGCAACCCTTTAACATCCCAGCCCGATTCCATGAACTCGGCCGCCAGCCAGTCGAGCAACTTCGGATGCGACGGCAAGTCGCCTTGACTCCCAAAATCCGCGGGCGTCGGGACCAGTCCCCGGCCAAAATGCATCTGCCAGTACCGGTTCACCGCAACCCTTGCCGTCAGCGGATTCTTTCGGTCGGTCAGCCATCGCGCCAAGCCCAAGCGATTTGAAGCGAATCTCTCCTTATTAAACGGCATCACCGCCTTGGGGGTCCCAGGGTGGACCCGTTCTCCTTTGGCATCGTAAGCCCCCCGCTTGAGGAAATATGTCGGCCTTGGCTCGTCCATTTCCTCCATGACCATGATTTCAGGGATTTCATTGACAAGCTCATTCTCGGCAGACCGCAGGGCTCTCAATTGCTCCAAATAGTCTCGATATTCAGAGCTTTCGTTTAGCAAGTAATAGTCAAACAACCACTGGCGCTTCTTATCCGATAGCTCCCCCTTTTGGGCTTGCTCGACAACGCTTGCCATATCTTCCCCCCCTCTGATGTCACGGACCTCAAGCGGTGTCAGCTTACGCTCGAAGAGCTTGATCTCATCGACCACACCGTTTTTGAATCCATGATCTCGGAACCGCTGGCCGACCTTCAAGGGAACACCACTCCCACTATAAAGAATATCCTTAAACAGATTATCCCGGATGGTTTCCGTTTTCGCTTTCTTGCCGTTCCAATACAGCCGAAGTCCTTCGGCCCTGCTCGAGCCATCGTAGGTCATCGTCAAATGGACCCACTCACCGACCGGCAGCGTGCGACGGCTCTTAAGCTTAATCGCGTTATACGGCCACATATGGGTCAGACTCACCGCAATCCGGCCATGAGCCAGGTAGACCTCATATCCCCGGTTCCCGGCATCGATACCGGCACGCGTATGGTGCACCAACACCGCGTTCTCGAGCGGCTGCGTCTGTTTTACCCAAAGGCTCAGTGAAAAGGGATCTGTCCGACTAAACCGACCCAACTTGTCAAAGACGAGCCCGTTCTCCCCATTCAATTTGACCGCTTTGCCCCTTACGCCTGGGACCAGCTTGGGACTATCGCCCGACTTGCCCGGTGTTTCCGGGTTGGCATGGTTCTTGACCTTCTTCCCATCGATTTTATCCAGCCGAAAATCGCCTACTCCCGGTGGAGGTCGGACCTCGCTCGCGTTCTCCTCTTTGAGCCATTTCCGGAATGCCGGCCATAACTTTTGCCTCAGCTCGGAAGCCTCGGATTCCTTTTCTTTAATCGCCTTACGCAAATCCGCCAGCTTCTTCTCCTCTTGATCATCGGAAAGCAGCAACGTCGGAGGCGGGGTTGCGTCGGTAAAGAAGGAGTATTGACCAGTCTCATCAATGTTATCGAAAAAGCTAAAGAGCTGGTAATATTCCTTCTGGGAAATCGGGTCGAACTTGTGGTCGTGACAGCGGGCGCATTTAACCGTCAGTCCGAGAAAGGCCTTTCCAAACGTATCCACCCGGTCGGCCACGTAAGAGACTCGAAATTCCTCTTCCACGACCCCGCCCTCGTTGGTTTGTGGATGCAACCGGTTGAATGCCGTCGCCAATTTTTGCTCTTGATTGGCATTCGGTAAGAGGTCACCGGCAAGCTGCCATGTCACAAACCGGTCATACGGCATGTTCCGATTAAAGGCGTCGATCACCCAATCGCGCCAAGGCCATGTGCGGCGATATTCATCGGAATGGTATCCATGCGTGTCGGCGTATCGGGCTAAATCGAGCCAGGCCACCGCCATGCGCTCTCCATAAGCCGGTGAGGCCAAAAGTCGATCGACGAGTCGAGGGTAAGCATCGGGTGATTGATTGTTGCGGAAGTGACGGACTTCCCGGACAGTGGGCGGCAAGCCGGTCAAGCCAAAGGTAGCCCTCCGAGCCAATTGGGCCTTGTCGGCCACGGGAGCCGGCTCTCGCCCTTCCGCCTCAAGCCGCGCGAGCACAAACCGATCGATCGGGTTTCTTACCCAGTCTTCATTTTCGACCGGAGGCAGGCTGGGACGCTCGACCGGGATAAAGGCCCAATGCGGCTTCCATTCGCCCCCTTGCTTGATCCACTTGCGGATCAGGGCTATCTCCTTCGAGCTCAATTCGAGGTTGGAGCTCGGTGGCGGCATCCGATAATCCGGGTCTTCAGCTGTGATCCGTCGGTAAACCTCACTTGCTTTGGGATTGCCGGGCTGGATCGGCTGACGCCCATTTTCAAGCTCGGAAAAGAGTCCTTCCTGCTTGTCGAGTCGAAGATCGGCCTTTCTGGCGCCCTCGTCCGGTCCATGGCAGGCATAACAGCGGTCAGAAAGGATCGGTTTAATATCAAAGTTATAATCGATTTGCTGAGGCGACTCCCCCGTCACCAAAACCGGACCAGCCAAAAAACCGAGCAGGGACAGCGAAAACGCCCCGCCAGCGCGGCATTTTCGTAACCCCTTACTTACTCGTTTCAAGCTCCTTGCGTTTGACTCGTTCATCCCTTGCTATTTTCCATCTATGTTGGCTCGCTGTCAGGTCATCTCAAACGGGACTTGGTGCCGGGTCATCGCAGCCATTCCGGCGGGGTCAACTTCTCTTTGGGCTGAGCCGTGGCATCGGCATTGACGTCCCGTTCCCATTTCTCGAATCGTTGGCGC
The DNA here is from genome assembly GCA_018610125.1 of Verrucomicrobiota bacterium. Lineage (GTDB taxonomy): Bacteria > Verrucomicrobiota > Verrucomicrobiia > Limisphaerales > JAHEOI01 > JAHEOI01. The sequence goes on along the minus strand of JAHEOI010000344.1, from coordinate 446 downwards.
ATCCGATCAACCCGCTGCGGATACTGACCGGCCAAGTCGTTTTCTTCCCCGAGGTCAACTTAATCCCATACGATCGTCTGTTTCCCCATGAATATCCGCGACCATAACCGGGACTTGACTTTTTCGACAAGATAAATCCGTTTCGAAAAGCCTTCTCCATCAGGTGCCGGCTAAATTCCTTGAACAATCCTGAACCAAAATTTCCTTGCGTCGGGCCTTTTCCCGCTTTTTATTTGGTTGAAGTCCAAATGCGGAGAGTCTCAACTGCCAGGAAGATTGTCGTTAGCTTATGAAAAACCTCAAGTGTGCCCTAGAAGAGAGCAACAAAGGAGTGCGTCCTACCGAGTTGTCCCGAAGAGCCCGCCCTCGAAATGATACGAGCGGGTTTACCCTGATTGAGCTGCTGGTCGTCATTGCAATCATCGCCATCCTCGCCAGCATGCTCT
>JAHEOI010000343.1 GCA_018610125.1 Verrucomicrobiota bacterium | reverse complement strand
GGTCCCGTAATCGGCGATGGTCTTCTCCCGCCCGATGGGATCGGGCCAGCTTGCCCGGTAGTAGACCCGGGCCTTGCGGTCGGTGGCACTCGGATCGAGCAACTCCCCGGTGCCGGTGGTGTCGTGAAAGCGATGCCGGGAGAGGGTCTTGATCGTGTTGCCGGCGTCATCGTAACTCAGCTCTTCCTGCTCCCAGACCGTATCGCCGGTGACGTTGTCGGCATCGCTGTAACCTTCATTGGCATCATAGGCGACAAAGCGCTTTGTCAAGCGCCTGACGGCGTCGAACTGCATCTTCTCAAATTTGGCCAAGCCGGAGCTTGGCTTGATCGTATCGCCGGACGAGCGCCGCTTGATAATGTTGCCGACCGGGTCATACCAGATGTCGTCTGTGAGCCCGTTGCCCGATTTCCCTTGCGCACCGTATTGCGTGGTTCGAAAGATCCGTCCGAGATTGTCATACTCGGTTGTCTCTATCGAGAGCAGGGATCCGGAAACCGAGGTGTCACGCTTCTCGACCTCCGTCGGCCGGTCTTGGTTGTCATAGCTGTAGGACTCATAGAAATCGACCTCCCCATCGGCCGATTGGCGGCGGTTTCGCCAATCATAGGAGTATTGGGTCACTCTCGTGGTGCCGCCATCCACATACCGGGTCTCCTTGGTCAGATTGCCATCCTGTTTGTCGTTGCCGTTGTCGAACTCGTTCTCGAGCACCTTGAGCATGTTGTTGCCCGAGGCGCCTCCACCGGAAGGATCGTCATTGGTTGCCCCGCTGTCATCGGTGCCGACCCACTCCTCCTGGGGCCAACCGCGCGCATGGTAGACCGTCCGGCGGATGGTCCCGCCCGGATCTTCCCGACGGACAACCCGATTCATCTTGTCAAAACTCACCGAGCTCTCTTCGTAATTCGTCCCTTGTGATCCCGAACCGGAGCTGGGGATGTCGTGGTAGAGTCGCTCGGTGCGCGACTGCGGGCCGTAAAGGGTCTGCCGCCAACGGACATAGTCTGACTGCATGAAGTCATCGGAATCGGTGAGCTTGCCGCTCGTATTGGTGCGGATCGCCTCGATCTCGTCGGTGACCCGACCGATCTTATCGAACTGGGCAATGGCAACCGGGTTGATGAGCGTGTCGCTGCCGCCGGAGCGGTAACCCCTCCCCTCAAGCCGTTTATCTTCGGTATCCTTGTACACGATCCATCTCGCTCTCTGGACACTCGTCGCTGTCCCAGACAAGGAGACCGTATGGGACGGGCCCAATTCCTGGGTCGTTCGTCCGATGTCATCGACCTCGTAGTGTGTGACAAGCCCCATCCCGCCGACATCGTCGGTTCGCTTGGTCAGTCCGCCAGAGGCATCGTCATATTCGAAGGTCGTCACCACGCCATTTTCGTCGGTCTGCTTGGTGAGACGACCCCGCGCATCAAACTCATCCTTTCGACTGTTGGAGCTGCCGGAGCCATTCTGACTGCTGGCAATCGCCGGCCAGCTGATGGTACGCTCTTGAACCTGTACGGTGGTGCCGTGCCAGGTGTAACTGAATTCGGTCGTCGCCGGATCCGATCCCCCACTGGCCTCACTCCGGTACTCGGTCGATTTCCAGAGCGGCCGAATGGTTTGATTCCCATCCGAGCGGGAGGTGTATTGCCATTCGCGCAGCAGGATCTCCGAGCCGGAGCTGCCTTGCTTAATCCGTTTACTGGCCAATTGCCCGTTTGAGCTATACGTAAAGGTCTCGATGAGGCCGGAGCCCGAATTCAAATTCACGGTCAATGTGCCCGCCCCGGAGTCCTCGTTGTAGCTTGCCACCGCCGAGGAAAAGGCGTGGAGGCTGACGCGTCCGCTTCCATCAAACTCGAAATAATCGTACCATTCGGCGCCGTCCGAGGTCCGCTGGAAAATCCGAAAGATCACCTGACCGGCAAAGTTGGTGTACACAATTTGCTTGTTCCCGTCTGGCAGGGTCTCGGTGGTCTTGCCGATCCAGAGGTTGTAATCGCTATTGGTCGACTGACCGCTCGAGGCATAGCTGTTGGTGAAGGTTTCCTTTCCTCCCTTGATCGATTCGGATGTCACCCGCTTTTCCCCGTCGTATTCGAATTCGTAATCGGCAAAGGCGGCGACCTCGTCGTTGGTCGCCGATTCGGGGGTGTAGCCCTCATCAACCATCCGCCGGTAGGCCTCCGGGCCGACAACAAAACGCAGACCATGCTGAAAGCCGTTCCCAGCCCCCGATTTGTAATACCGGTAGTGATGATGCCGCAGCTCGTCCCAATCGGTGGCCCCATCATTCCACTCCGAGATGGTCACGGTCTTCAGGTCGCCGGCACTGCCGAAGTTCTCTCCCGTCGAAAAATAATCATACTTGGCCTGGCGAACGTTCTGCGTGCCTCGTTTGAGCGTCACCGTCTTGAGCCGACCGGCGTTGACCCCGCTCGAGTAATAGGCGTAATAAAAGCCGGTAGTGGTGGTGCTGCCAATGACAAAGGCGCTGAGGCGATTGTTGCCGTCATACTCGGCCTGCGTCGTGTTGCCGCCGGGATCGGTGTAGCTTTTGATGCGCCCTCGCCGTCCCGCCGGTGTTCCGGCACTGAAATCGAAAAACCGCGTCTCTCCTCCTTGGAGATCCCGAAGGATAAACTCGCTCAAGCTGCCGTCGTGCTCCAACGAGTGGCGAACAAAAAACCGAGGCACAAATTCCGCATTTGTGTCATCCCAATCAAACCAAAGGGCGTCGTTGATGACCGAGACATAACAGATGGTCCCTTTGTTCGGATCGCTCGGGTCGGGATCGGTGTTCTTGAGATAGGGATTTTGGGCAATGACCCAACTGTTGCCGTTGTCGCCCAGCGATTGGTCATCCAACCGATTGCTGTAGCTCCGGCTCTGTCCCCACGGAAGTCCATAGCCCCGTGCGGCCAGATCCTGAATGATCAACCGGATCTCCCCATTCGAATAACGTACCGGATTCGAGCTCAGGTTCGATCCGTCACCCGGCTTTGCCTCGCACTCATCGTCTCCGCCGTCATTGGGCGGGAAATTCGGTGGAAAGCCCGAACCACTACCGTCTTGATCGCCCGTGCCACTGCCCCCATCACCTCCTGTGTGGCCACCTCCCCCAGGCACATTTGGATCACTGGGGGTCGGTCCTGGTGGGTTTGCTGCTCCGGAACTGCTCGAGGATGCCATAAAGAAACCTCCTTTTTTGATTGTGTATTGTCTATGCGTCTTTCGCGCCTCCTATACAAACGCATCGGCCATGCCAACTCGGCGACACGCAACAAGAAATTGCGGAAGCCTTCCAGTACGAGTCATGGCCCCTTCAGTCGACATGAAACATGACGAACCGCTGTCCCATCCGGTCGCGAGACAGTGTCTCATTTGTAAACACGAGGATCTCTCGTCGCCGAACGGGTCTTTCCCGACCTCGTAAAAGCACACCGAGATAGCGCGCCAACCCTCAGCCCCGGACAGTTACGCTACGAAGAGACGGCACCGTCATGTCTTACCCCCAAAGCTCCCGATCGAGTGAGCGATATTGAAGGCCCTCGGCAACGTGGTCCATTTTGATTTGCTCCTCGCCCTCGAGGTCCGCGATCGTCCGAGCGACCTTGAGGATCCGGTCGTAAGCCCGGGCACTGAAGTTGAGATCGGTCATTGCCGAGCGGAGCATCTCCAACGTCTCCTGATCGAGCCCGCAATACCGTCGGAGCTCTCGACTCCCCATTCGCGCGTTGCACGTGGTCTTTCGGTGGGGCTGAAACCGTTGTTGCTGGATTTGACGAGCCTCAATCACCCGCTGACAAATATCATGGGAGCTCTCGCCGACTTGACTGCTCGTCATGTCATCGAATTTTACGGTCGGGACTTCGACATGCAGATCAACCCGATCCAATAGCGGCCCCGAGATCCGTCCGAGATAGTTTTGGATATCGCGCGGTGAGCTGCGGGATTCCGAAGGCATCTTGCCGTCCGGTGTGGGATTCATGGCAGCGACCAGCATAAACTCGGACGGGAAAGTCATGGTACCGGCCGCCCTGGAAATCGTCACTCGCCCCTCTTCAAGCGGCTGCCGCAGCGTCTCCAAGACTCCTCTCTTAAACTCGGGCAGCTCGTCCAAGAAAAGGACGCCATGGTGGGCCAAGGAGATTTCGCCCGGACTCGGATGGTGGTTGCCGCCCAGCAAGCCCGCATCACTCGTTGTATGGTGCGGCGCCCGAAACGGTCGACGGGTAATCAACGCTTGTTGGCGCGCCAGCATCCCCGCAACACTGTGAATCTTCGTCGTTTCCAGCGCTTCTTCGAGTGACAAGGGGGGCAGGATCGTGGCCAATCGCTTAGCCAGCATCGATTTGCCGGTACCGGGCGGTCCGATAAGCAGAATATTATGGCCGCCCGCGGCAGCGATCTCCAAGGCACGCTTAACCGATTCCTGCCCCTTGACCTCGGAGAAGTCGAGCTCCTCGTCAGCTCCGGTGGAAAAGAGTCGATCGATATCAATATCGATCGGCGAGATCGACAGCTCCTGCTCCAAGAACGCGACGGCCTGACGGAGATTGCGCACCGGGATCACTTCCAAGCCTTGCACTACCCCCGCCTCGGGGGCGTTATCGACCGGCACCAATAATGTTTTCTTCCCCATTGCCCGCGCTTGCAAGGCAATGGACAACGCCCCTTTGATCGGGCGCACCGCCCCATTGAGTGCCAGCTCCCCCACAATGACCGAGTCCTCGAGTCCACGAGAAGAGATTTGGTCACTTGCCACAAGCAAACCGAGCGCGATCGGCAAATCGAAGCTTGGGCCCTCTTTCTTAACATCGGCAGGTGCCAAGTTGATCGTCGTCCTTCCAAAATGGAAACGCAACCCTGAATTCATCAAGGCCGTGCTCACGCGATCCTTGCTTTCCTTGACCGCGGTGTCCGGCAGCCCGACGAGCACGACAGCGACGTCTCCTTTCCCGGCATGAACCTCGACTTCAACCGGCGAGGCAACCACACCATTAACCGCAGCAGAGGATACTTTTGCAAACATATCGCATGGATTCCATTACCGTATTCGGCCCGGACAATCGGCTCCGATTCAATTATCGTTCTTTT
>JAHEOI010000342.1 GCA_018610125.1 Verrucomicrobiota bacterium | reverse complement strand
CGGAATTGCCATTTTTCCGGACGACGCCCAAACCGGAGACGACCTGGTGGCCGCCGCCGATCAGGCACTCTACCTGGCCAAAAACCAAGGCAAGAATCAGCTTGTCGATCATCCCTCGCGTTAAAGTCGGTCCGCATTTTGAGGTGGGCAAAATGGATCAATCGGCGTAAAACAGGGGTATGAAACTGACAACTCGTATCGCGATCGGTCTACTTCTCTGCAGCGTGGTGGTGCCTTTCCTATCCGCCAAGGAGCATGAAAAGTCGGGTTTCCACCCGTTGTACAATGGGAAAAATCTCAAGGGATGGAAAACCGAAGGGAACTGGATTCCTCAGGAGGACGGCGTCCTCGCTATCAAGCCACGTCCCGGAGAGGAGGGGTGGCGCCGGTTTGACTCCTACCTCTGGACAAGGCACAAATACGACGACTTTGTTCTGAGCCTTGAGTACAAGCATCCTGAAGGCGGTAACAGCGGTGTCTTTGTCCGGGTCAAAGATCGGAAAGATCCGGTCGATACCGGTATCGAAGTCCAGATCCTGGATTCTCACGGAGACGAGGAGCCATTAGGGCCTCACGATTGCGGAGGCGTTATCGGCACCCAGGGACCGAGCAAGAACATGGCCAAGCCGGCCGGCCAATGGAACCATATGGTAATTACCTGCAAAGGGAACCGCATGAAGGTCAAGCTGAACGGAGAGCAGATCATCAATCTGGACTTGTCGGAATCAGCGGTAAAAGACCGCCCATTGAAGGGCTACATTGGATTGCAGGATCATGGGCTACCGCTCTGGTTTCGGAACATCAAGCTCAAGGAGCTATAAGCGTTTCAGAACGCCCCCCAGCCTAGCCAGCCTCGAGCCGTAGGCTCCAGCCGGCTTCGCTTGTGCGGGCTTTTCTGCAGATAGCTCGATATGACATCGTAAGTCCAAAAAATGGATCGAAAGAGGGCGGTCAGACAGCTCAAAGCGTTGATGCAACGAGCAGGCTGGGACGAGCGGCTTGCTGCCTCCGGGTGGTCCGAGGAATGGCAGTGCCTGATTGCGACATTGCTTTCAGCCCGCACACGTGACGATGTGACCATCCCGGTGGCTCAAGCCTTGTTTGAGCGATTCCCAACAGTGACGGCATTGGCCGAAGCGCCTTTGGAGGAGATCGAGGCCGCGATCGGCCAGATCAATTTTTTCCGGACCAAGGCCAAAAACGTCAAAGCCTGCGCCAAGGCTTTGGTCGAGCAGTTCGAGAGCTGCGTGCCGCACACACTCGAGGCCCTTTTGACATTGCCGGGTGTCGGACGAAAGACCGCCAATGTCTTTCTCACCGAAACCGGCGCCGATGCCATCGGGGTCGACACCCATGTCGCCCGGATTTCACGCAAGCTCGACTGGACAGCCGAAACCGATCCCCACAAAATCGAGCGCGACCTGGAGCGATTGTTCCCGAAGCGGTATTGGGGCTGGATCAATGACACGTTGGTACGGATCGGACGCAATAACCGCGGTCGAAAAGAGGACGCTCTGTTAAGCGAGATCCGCTGATTTTCGGTATTGACTCGTTCCGAGGTTTTCCGCAAACAGTATTGACAAACCAGTTAAACAAATCTTTATGATTCGCAACGACACTTGCTTTCCAAACGTCCCCATGCTTGCTCGCGCCTTGACGGTGGCATCGGCTTTGATCATCGGCTCAAGTGTGCCCGGATTTGGCGCCGAGTCCTCCTCCCCCAATGTCGTGTTCATCCTGACGGATGATCAACGCTGGGACCAGATGTCGTGCGCCGGACATCCCTTTTTGGACACGCCGAATATGGATCGGCTCGCGGAAGAGGGAGCCCGCTTTACGAACATGTTTGTCACCACTTCCCTTTGTTCTCCGAGTCGGGCATCGATCCTCTCGGGGCTCTACGCCCATAGCCACGGGGTGAGCAATAACTTCACCGATTATCCGGAAGATCTCCCGAGCTTCCCAAAACGACTCCAGCATGCGGGCTACCGGACCGCCTATATCGGCAAGTGGCACATGGGCCAGAAACAGGATAAGCGCCGGCCCGGCTTCGATCACTGGATCAGCCATAAAGGACAAGGAAAATATTACGACACCAAGTTCAATATTAATGGCGAGCGCCGTGTCGTGGATGGCTACTACACGGAGGTCGTAACCGACATGGCGGTCGATTGGCTGAAAGAGCGACAAGATTCGGAGGATCCCTTCCTGCTCATGCTGGGCCATAAAGCACCGCACACCCCGTTTACGCCTGAAAAGCAATACCGGGATATCTACGACGACATCCCGATAGGTTACCCGGGCAGCGCCTTCCGCCTCGAAGGCAAGCCCGGGTGGGTACAACAACGGATCGATACTTGGCATGGAATTTACGGTCCGATTTACGGCTTCCGGGAAGACTTCCCGAATTCCAGCCCAAAGGATGTCGACAAATTTAACGATTTTGTCCGGTCCTACACCGCCACCATCAAATCGGTCGATGATAGCCTCGGCCGCGTCTACAGTACGTTGAAGGAAATCGATGCCCTGGAAGACACTCTGATTCTCTTCACAAGCGATAACGGGTTCTTCTTGGGCGAATACGGGATGTCGGATAAGCGAACAATGCACGAAGCCAGCATCCGAGTGCCACTCCTGGTACGTTACCCCAAGTTGATTGCGCCAAATACCGTGATTCGCAATCAAGTGCTGAACATCGATTTTGCGCCTTCCATCCTCGATATCTGCGGCCTTTCTCCGTTGGAGAAGGTCCATGGACGGTCATGGAAGCCATTACTCCAAGGGAACGACAAGGATTGGCGAGAGGCGTGGTTTTATGAGTACAACTACGAGGAGCCGTTTCCATACACCCCGAACGTTCGCGGGATTCGCACGCGAAATTGGAAATATATCCGCTATCCACATGGAGATGGCTCGCCCGACCGACACATGGCCGAACTGTATCACTTGAAGAGCGATCCGGACGAAGCCCGCAATCTGATCACGGATCCCAAATACCACTCCAAGGCCGCGGAGCTTCGGAATCGGCTTCACAAGCTGATGGAGAAAACCGGTGAAGGCGCCTTTGATATGCCGATCGACCAAGGTATCAAACAGACATTACCGGACCCCTCGGTCCGTTAGCAGAGCGCTGCCTTGTCGCCACGAAAAAGACCGGAATTTGAATCTCGGAAATAAGCTGGCATCTTCATTGCGAATCAAAGAATCTAAATCAATCAGACTATGCGTGCTCAAAACCGACCCCTTAACCGGAAGCGTCTCTCGATGCACCAGGACGGCTTCACGTTGATCGAGCTCCTTGTCGTGATCGCGATCATCGCCATCCTTGCCAGCATGCTGCTCCCAGCCTTGGCCGGCGCCAAGGAAAAGGCCCAGCATGTCAAATGCATCAACAATCATAAGCAGCTTGCATTAGCTTGGACGATGTATGCCAACGACAATGATGGCTTCATTCCCGCTTCGCACCCGGGCTCGGACTTCGCGCCGGATTGGACAACCGGCCCGAATGAAGAATTCGGCGAATGGCTTTCGATCCCGGTAACCGATGAGGATAATGTCAACCCGAACCTCTCCATTATCGACCACAATGTGCTCTGGTCGTACGTGGAAAACGTGAAGGTCTTCCGGTGTCCCGGAGATAAGAGCACGGGGTCCCATCCCGATTACCAAGATGGGGCGGTTGTGCCGCGCGTCCGGAGCATGGCGATGAACAACTGGATGGGAGGTCCGGGGCTCGGCTCCTCAGGTCCCGGCTGGAAAGTCTATCGAAAGAAGAGCGATCTGGTTTCGCTCTCGCCGAGTGAGGCGTTTGTCTTCTTGGATGAGCGCTGGGATAGCATCGATGACGGCGATTTCGCGGTTACAATGACCGGATGGCCGGATGAGCCGTTCAAGACAACGCTGCGGAATTGGCCAGCGTCCTATCACAGCGACGCCGGGGGATTTTCCTTCGCCGACGGCCATTCCGAGATTCACTCCTGGCAGGATCCGCGGACAATGCCGCCGCTGGAAGAAGGCGAGCTTCTTGATCGGGGCGGCGATACGCCCTCGCCTTTCAACCCGGACGTCATCTGGATGCAGGCTCACGCGACCCGACGTAAATAACGGTGACAATCGACTATGAAACGGCAAATCCTTTTCTTGGCAATGGCTCTCACGCTTGGCACGACACTGCAAGCAGAGGAAGACAAGCAAGCGAATCAAAGCGGCAACGGCTCGGAAAAAGGTTCCGAGTCTGCTCCGAAATCGATCTTTCCAGACGGCAATCTGGAAGCCGCTGTCCGCGAATACGTCTTCGATAAACGCGGCACGGACAAACCGGTTGTCAGGAAGGATGTCGAATCGATTTCGACCATCAAGGCTCGTAACCGCGGCATCGAAGACCTCAAGGGGCTTCAGCATTGCCGGAGCCTTGCGTCGCTTGATCTGGCCAAAAACAGCGTCACCACCCTGAAGCCGCTGGGGGAACTGACCAATGTGCAATACCTCGATTTGGCCAAGAATGACATAGAAGCAATCTCGCCGTTACAAAACCTAACGGCACTGCAATACCTCAAGCTTACCGGAAACCGAGTCGGCAATTTGAAGCCGCTGGCTTCCCTGTCGAACCTCCGTTCCGCTTACCTCTCGCGAAACCGAATCTCGGACCCGAGTCCGCTTTGGGAATTGTCGGAGCTGACGACGCTCTACCTGGCCCACAACCGCATCAAGAGCGTCAAGGGAATCAATGCCTTGAAAGAGCTCCGGATGCTCTCATTGAAAGGGAACCAGCTCAGCTCGCTTAAACCGCTACAAGGCTTAACCGAGCTAAGGTACCTCTTCCTCCAAGAAAACCGGATCGAGGATGCCACGCCATTGGTCGCCATGATCAAGGAAGACCTGGAGGGTGAAAATCGATTTGCCCCCTTCATCCAGGTCTACCTTGCCGGGAATCCATTATCCGAATCGTCCAAGCAGGCGCTTAAAAAGCTCAAAGCCGCCGGTGTCGAGATCCATTTCAAGGCTCCAAAGGACTCGGAAAAGAAATCGAGCACGTGAAGGCTTCGGAAGCCACCGGCTAAAACGGCTTAAAGAGCGCGAGGTAACCCGCGAGTAAGCCCAACAACGGGAGCAGAATCCACATTAGGCTCACATACCGGGGGAGCTTGGTGATCAGCGTCAACGCCGCCCCGAACAGGAGCCAAATAACCAGTTTCACCCAGACCCATCCCCCCCATGTGGCCGGATTGCCAAGGCCCAATCTGGCCAACATCCCAAATCCGGCCACCAAGATGAGAAGCAGCCCAATACCATGCGTGATAGCCAGCCGGGCTTTCCCCATCTTCGATTGGGGATCACGTAACGCCGCAACGCACGCCCCGCCAAAGGCAAAGAAAACCAAAATGAACCCTAGAATGTGCAATAGTCTGTAAACTTCCATACGTAAAACACCTACCTAAAACCGCCTTACTTGAGGAGCATTTCGCCCTCACGTCCCAAAAACGGGACAAACCAGCGCGACCCTAGCCGCGGCACCTTCCCAAAATCAATCCTTTCCTTTCCGTCGTCTCGAATTTCAATCCTCTCTTTGAAATGACGATCACCTTTGATGCGCCACGCCTTGGCGGACCGGACGTCCTGCCAAGGCGCAATGAGGCCACGCCTTGCTAAAAGATCTCATAACCCGGAGACAGGAAACGAGCCGGCAGGTATTGCAGGAAAAACGGGCCGTAAGCGATCAGGATCAAAATGATCGTGAACACGACCCAATGCCAAAACTTGTCCAGATGCCGGTCCCAGCCCGTTTCGCTGGGGGCCTGAATGGTCTCGGTATACGGGAATTCAGGATTTTGGTCCCGCTTACCAGCGAAGATTGTGCCGACGATCACGATCAGAAAACAAATCGCACTGATAAACATGAGGACCCCGCCGACAGCGATCAAAATGCCGGCCAAATCCCACGTCGGCTTATCATAAGGGGCCTGCATGATCGCGGTTCGCCTCGGCATTCCTTCAAGTCCCCCCGAGATCATCCCCCGCGCGAAAATCAACACGCCGATAAAATAGGCCCACCCCTGAAACAACGCCAGCTTACGGCCCCAGAGCATTCTGCCTTTCAGCCAAGGAATCGCCCAATAGGAGATCCCGATAATCGAGAGCGCCACGGCCGTACCGACCGTCATGTGGAAATGCCCAGGCACAAAGGTGGTGTTATGGACCATTTGATTGAGGTTGTAGCTCGCATTAATTAAGCCGGTGATCCCTCCCAGCAAAAACACCAGCATCGCCTGGAGCTGGGCCGCCAAAGCCGGATTTCCCCATGGCAGCTTGAAGAACCAGCTTATCAATCCCTTGCCGCCTCGACGACGCCCACCCAATTCCAAGGCGGCCATGATCGAAAATGCAGTGACCAAGCTCGGAAAAAAGACCCCGAATGTCAGGACAGCATGGACGGCTTTCATTTTTGAGCCCACGCCCGGGTCCGAAAACTGATGGTGAAACCCGACGGGGATCGACAGCACGATGAACATCAGGAATACGACACGAGTAATCGAATCGCTATACAGCTTCCCTTCAGCCTGCTTTGGAACCATGCAGTACCAAGAGACATAAGCGGGCAAGAGCCAAAAGTAGACGATCGGGTGCCCGGTAAACCAGAAAAGGGTCCGACTAAGAAGCGGGTCAATGTTCTTAAAGAGACCAAGAGACCATGGCAACAGGAGCCCGACCACCTCGATGGCGATCCCGAGCGACGCGATATCCCACATGACATAGGTACAGACGGAAATATGCGCCAACAAGGGAATGCGTCGTCCCGGATGCTCGCGCTTCCAGTCACGCAATGTCACAAAGAGGTTGATGGAGGTCAGCCAAGTGCTAACCACCAGCAGGGCCAAACCGAGGTAGTAGGCCCAATGCGCCTGGAGCGGGGGATAAAACGTGTAGAGGACACTCGCCTCGCCGCTGAACATGGCCGAAGCGGCCAAAATGGTTCCGACCAACAGGACCCAGAACGCACTGTGCAGCAGTCCATGGTGCAGGGGTCGATTTAACGCCCGGGCGGTGGCGAGCGCCACAAATCCATTGGCAAACGCAAACGTCAGGACAATCGCATTGAAGACCCCGTGGACAGTGAGCCCTTGATAGTAGGTGTCCATCCCAGGGAAATACTGCAGGATATTGATATCGGCGTATTGCAGTGCCTGGCCAAGCCCATTGATCACAGCGACGGCAAATACGATGAAGCCGATGTACAAGTTCCAGCGGATGAGACCTCTCTGGGATGCCGAGAGACTGAACGCTTCATTCGTAACATGGACAACCGGTGTGCTCATTCCTGATCCCTCTCTGTTTCGTTATCAATCCCCTCAAGTGATTGACTCAGTTCCCTCACGCCACGTCCCGCGGAGGTGGCGCTTCAGCCTGCAAACAGGGCATTCAGCCTTTTTTCCCCTCTGTGACGATGACCTTTCCAAACATCGCATGATGCCCCTGGCCGCAATATTCATGGCAGATGTAGAGATGCTCTCCCGGCTCCGGGAAACGATAGGTTATCTTTGAGACTTGACCCGGTATCAGCATCAAATTGACGCGGGTGCCTTCGATGTGCAGTCCGTGAATCACATCCCTGGAGGTGGCTTTGAATGTGATCTTGGCCCCGGCTGGGACTTCAAGACGCGGTGGCAGAAAGGACCAGGTTTGACCGATCAGCACCGCTTCGTAGTGATTCGGACCGACCTGATGCACTCCGGGATCATCAAACGGCGACGTGCTGTCGACTTTCGACGGGTCCAGCTCACCCGAACGGGACGGCAAGCCAATGCCGAACCCGATCGCCGCATACCCCAACGCCACGAGAAAAATCGCCAACATGATTCCCGAAAGCGTCAAAAACACCTTCTCGAACTTTTCCGCATCCATAGACGAATCAGCTCACAATCAGTGTCCAATAGAGCGTGCCCCACATCCCGGCCAAGACAATAATATAAACGAGCAGCAGGAACGCTGTTCCAACCGGTGCCGACTCCTCGCTATACTCCTTTTTCGGTGTGCGCTTTTTGAGCCAAATCCAAGGGATTCGCAGCAGTCCCACCAACAACACCAACAACACCAAGGCAATCCAGACAGAGCCTCCCGGGCTATGTCCCGTCAACAGCTCATTGAAAACATGAAAGACATAGGTCGCCAAGCCTGTCCCAATCGCGATAATCCCAAAAGTCAATACGATTTGCCCAAAGGAAAGGGGCGCTTTCTCGGATTTCCGACGTTGTTGCTCCATTTCTTCCGTCATTGTCCGCCTGCCTTTCTTGCGCTTTCAGTCCGACCTGTCCCTTCCCGATGCTCATTGCCATCGCACCAAAAAGGCCTTAAAACGCCGATCGCCTCCCGGCTCATTCCCTCGCACCCAGCCCTTCCTTTCGCATAACAATCATAGCCCACTCGTCAACAACCGATTATCTCGCCTCGCCCACACCGCGATATTGATCGAGTCGGGACCGGATCCACTTTTCGAGTCCGACCACCGCATAAGCAAACACGCCCACAGACAGAATCTTGGCCCAATCGCTCCCGCTGATCGGGGCGGTATTGAACAACCGATTCATCACAGGGATATAAGTCAACATAAGCTGGAGCACGAGCATACTGCCCAAGCCCGCAAAAACCCACGGATTCGAAAAGACGCCGAGTGAGAACATCGATCGTAAAAGGGAGCGACAATTCAAGAGATAGAGGGCCTCGACGGCCACGATGACATTGACGACAATGGTCTGAGTCTTCGCCAAGTCACTCCCGGTCACGTTGCGTTCCCAGAGGAACAGCCCAAACGCACCACACATCGTAATCAATGAGACCAAGCCGATCCGCATAAAAAGGGGTAATGTCAATAGCGGCTCTTTCGGGTCCCTCGGCGGTCGATCCATCAAGTCCGGTTCCTTCGGCTCAAAGACGAGCATGAGTCCCAGGAAAATCGCGGTCGTCATGTTGATCCAAAGCAACTGGACCGGCTCAACCGGGAGGGCGGTCCCGAAGAGGATCGCCGCCAGGATGATCAACCCCTCCCCTCCATTGGTCGGAAGTGTCCAAGTGATGAATTTCTTGAGGTTATCAAAGACATTGCGTCCTTCCTCAACGGCGGCTTCAATGGAAGCAAAATTATCGTCGGTCAAAAGCATATCCGACGCCCCTTTTGCGACGTCGGTCCCGGTGATTGCCATGGCGATCCCGATATCCGCCTGTTTCAAGGCGGGCGCATCGTTTACCCCATCCCCGGTCATGGCGACCACTTCTCCATTGGCCTGCAATGCCCGCACGAGCCGCAACTTCTGCTCCGGAGCCACCCGGGCGAATACAGCCGTTCGCTCGACCACCTCTATCAGCTCTTCATCCGAATACCCTTCAACATCTCTTCCGACAAGGGCCGGTATTTCGTGCCCATTTTCCACGCCCGACTTCGACTTAAGCCCAAGCTGTTTGGCAACCGCTTTGGCTGTCAGCATGTTATCTCCGGTGATCATCTTCACCTGGATTCCGGCCCGTTGACATTGCGCCACCGCCTGAACCGCATCTTCTCGCGGCGGGTCCATCATCCCTTGCAAGCCGAGAAACGTCAGCTCTTCCTCCACATGGCTGTGATCGATCTCACTCTGCTCCTTCGGCATGAACCGGGATGCAAACGCCAGCACTCGGAGCCCCTCGGAGGACATCCGGTCCGCCTGTTGCTGAATCTGCTCCCGATCGGAGTCATCCATCTCCCGGAGCTCCCCTTGCTCGTCCATTATCCGGGAACAGCGATTCAGCAACCGCTCCACAGCCCCCTTCTTGTAGATCACTCGCGTTTCTTCTCTTTCGTGATCATGCAAAGTGGCCATGAATTGGTACTCCGACTCAAACGGGATGGCATCGATCCGCGGCGCGGCATCGGAAACATCCGAATGGATCAGGCCCAACTTTTTTGCGGCAACGATCAACGCCACTTCCGTCGGATCACCCTGGACATCCCAAGCCCCATCCCGATAAACGAGCTCAGAATCATTGCAGAGAATGCCCGCCTTTAAACATTCGGCCAAGGCGCTACTGTCACGCTCACCCACGCGCTTGCCTTCGCTGAAAAATTCCCCCCGTCCATCGTATCCGATCCCGGAGATCTCGAATTTCTTCCCGCCGGCAAAGACCTCTCGAACAGACATTTTGTTTTCCGTCAGGGTACCGGTCTTATCCGAGCAAATCACTGTCGCACTCCCCAAGGTCTCGACGGAAGGCAGATGCCGAATAATCGACCGGCGCTTTGCCATCCTGGAAACACCGATCGCCAGAGTGATGGTCACCGCAGCGGGCAGTCCTTCAGGAATGGCCCCGACAGCGAGGGCCACCGAGGCCATAAACATTTCCACCCATGGCTCGCCTCGCCAAAGGCCGAGGACAAAGCTCGCCGCCGCCAAGCTGAGAATGGCTATCACGAGGAGCCGACTGAAATAGGCAATTTTTCGGGTCAATGGCGTCGAAAGCTCGGGAGACTCGGCAATCAACTCGGCGATGCGACCGGTCTCGGTGCGATCACCCGTCGCCGACACCACCCCTTCGGCCTGGCCGTAGGTCACAAGAGTCCCGCCAAATGCAAGGTTCCTCCGCTCGGCCAGCATTGTCTCCGCCTCCACCGGCTCCAAGTCCTTGGTAACGGGCACCGATTCGCCGGTCAGCGCCGATTCGTCTACCTGAAGATTCTTGACTCGGGTCAGTCGGAGGTCTGCCGGCACCTTGTCCCCGGAATGAAGCAGGACGATATCGCCGGGGACCAACTCTGCCGAGGGAACCCGGACCCTTTGCCCGTCCCTCAGCACGGTCGCCTCGGTCACGACCATTCGATTTAACGCCTCAATCGCCTTTTCGGCCTTCGACTCCTGGATGAAGCCAATGATCGCATTGACCAGTACCACCCCGAAAATGACCGAGCTGTCGACCCATTCATGCAACAGCAGCGTCACCGCCGTCGCAGCAAGCAGGATGTAGACCAGCGGCTGGTTAAACTGAAGCAGAAATCGAACAAACGGGCTTTTTCCACGCCGTGGTTGGAAGCGATTCCATCCGAACTGTCGGCGGCGCTGCTCCACTTCTTCGTTGGTCAGGCCCTTCTTGGCGTCGACCTCCAATGCCTCAAGGGCTTCCGCCGCCTCGAGCTGATGCCACTGCTTTCCCGATATCGTCTTCACTTCTTCTCCCGGGCCAAATTCCAGTCGGGTGGGGAGCGAGGCGCGCTCTCACCCGCCCCGTCGCCCACAACATTTTTTCCTTTGGTTGAGACTATATTCCAGACAGAATAAAGAACAAATAGAAGTCATGGTAGAATCGTTGATCATCTCAGTCGTGGCCGGCGGATTATCCGGGGGGATCGTCTT
>JAHEOI010000341.1 GCA_018610125.1 Verrucomicrobiota bacterium | reverse complement strand
GGTCCGAACAGCCTTCCCCGAAGACCAGA
Source organism: Verrucomicrobiota bacterium (assembly GCA_018610125.1). Taxonomy (GTDB): domain Bacteria; phylum Verrucomicrobiota; class Verrucomicrobiia; order Limisphaerales; family JAHEOI01; genus JAHEOI01. The sequence goes on along the minus strand of JAHEOI010000341.1, from coordinate 3,589 downwards.
CCGGTATGTATGCCCGCGCAAGCCTTTTCGGACGAGGCTTGGTCATGTTCACGATTCCCCTCGCGTCGGTGATGTTTCCCAAGATTGTCCGGAGCGTGGCGCTGGCTCACGGCACAAACGTGCTCATGCAAGCCTTGGGCGCCACGGCGCTCCTCGGTGGGTTGATCGCCACCGTGGGCACTGCCGGTGCTCTCCTTGTACCCCCCTTCCTTGAATTTGCTCTTGCCCCGGACTCGCCGGTCTCCGCGTCCATTCGGCAATTCCTGATGCAACAAAAAGACCAGATCCTCCTGATCAGTCACCTTGCCCCATGGTGTCTCTGGTGCATGCTCCCATTGCCGCTATCCAACGTACTGATCAACAATCTGATGGCACGTCAACGCTTCGGCCCTGTCCCTTGGTTGGTCCTCATTGCTCTCTGTTACGCGGTCGCCTTGTTCTTCTTCGGGCATTCCATGGTTGGTGTGCTCCAGATACTTGGAAGCTTCAATGTGACACTCCTTTTGGTATTGGTCGCATTCACGTCGGACCTTTCCCGCTTGCGAAGATTTGTTCACGCTTGGCTCCGCCGTAGCCCGGCCCAAACCAAGGAAGAATAGGAAAGCCCCGATGACCACCGATAGATGTGATTGACAACCGCACCGCGCAGCGAAATTGTGTTGAGCAAAGGAAACCCGGCATTGGAAGCCGGCACCCATAAAGGCCATGCACCGGAAAGAGTAATATGAAGAACCGACCGCAAAACGCGGAAGTCACAAGCCGTGCCGGAGGTTTTTACTGGATCTTGCTCGGTCTCGCCGCGATCCTTGGGCTGCTTTTTTCAGCAATTTTCCAGGCCGATCAGGTCCTCTTTTTCAATGATGCCCCGTTGGGCCTGCGACAAGCCGACTTTCGCTCGCTGCCCGAAGCCTTCACCGGGGTTTGGCGTGATCTGAATTGGGTTGGTGAATGGACCGGTGACACGCCCCCGAATATCTCGAACGGCTTGGCCCTCCTATTGGGCCCGCTCGCCTTTACCAAGTTCTATACCCCATTGACGATCCTTATCCTCGGTCTATCAGCTTGGCTCTTTTTCAGGCAGTTGGACTTCCATCCCGCGGTTTGCGTCCTCGGCGGGTTTGCCGCCGCTCTAAACATCGACTTCTTCTCGTATGCCTGCTGGGGGCTTGGATCCCACACGCTCGCGGTCGCCATGACCTTTCTGGCCTTGGCGGCCTTGAGCTCACAACGTATCCGAAATCCCTGGCTGCAAGCCATTCTCGCAGGTTTGGCCGTCGGGATCGGCGTCATGGAGGCCTACGACACAGGCGCCATCCTGAGCCTTTTTGTGGCGCTCTTCCTGGTTTACCAGCTCTTCTTGAAACAAGGCGATCTTAAGTCCCGCTTATCTTATGGCGGACTCCGATTCGCGTTGGTCGTCACCTGCGCGGTGCTGATTTCCGTCCAGACGCTCACCAGCCTGGTAAGCACGCAGCTCGCGGGCGTCGCCGGGATGCAGCAGAGCCAAAAGAGCGAGCAACAGCAATGGGATTGGGCAACCCAATGGAGCCTGCCCAAAAAAGAAGGCTTTCGCGTCCTGATATCCGGACTCTTCGGGTACCGCATGGACACACCGGACGGAGGTCGGTATTGGGGAGGCGTCGGTCGAACTCCGGGCTGGAAAGACCATGGCAAGGGAATGGCCCGGCATTCGGGATCCGGATTCTACGCCGGCGTGCTCGTTATCTTATTAACGTTCTGGACGATGGGCCACGCATTGCGTACGGAGCAGAACCCCTTTAGCCGCCTCGAACGGCGTTGGATCGGCTTCTGGACAATCGTCATGATCGTTTCCCTGCTGCTTGCCTTCGGTCGGCACCTATGGCTATATCGGCTCTTTTATGAGCTCCCCTATGCGTCAACCATCCGGAACCCGGTCAAATTCCTACACCCCTTTAGCATAGCCGTGGTCATTCTGGCTACCTTCGGGCTCGCAGGGGTTTATCGTCTTTATCTCAGCAAATTGGAGACACCCAAGGCGGCGCTGTCGACACACCTCAAGAGCTGGTGGCAAAACGGACCCGCAGGCGATCGAAAATGGGTGATCGGCTATCTAACGGTCTTCGGTGCCGCCCTGCTGGGATGGCTTATTTACAGCTCGGCCCGCACCGAGCTGATACAGCACATCCAAAGCGTCGGGTTTAACCAGAAGGAGCAGGCACAAGCAATCGCTCAGTTCAGCATCGCCCATTTTGGCTGGTTCGTCCTGTTTCTTGCCTTGAGCCTTGCCGCGGTAACACTGATCACAACCGGCTATTTGAACGGACAGCGGGCGAAGTGGGGGCTGGCAATGCTTGCGATCATCTTGATTACCGACCTCTCGCGAGCGGCAAAGCCGTGGATTAAACATTACGATTACGAATCTAAGTACTCATCCAATCCAATCATCAAGTCCCTTGCGAAAGAGCCCCACAAGCATCGAGTCAAGCTCTTTCCGCTTTCCGTGATGCAACAGGTTCCGTCAATCGAACGAAAGAGGCTTTATAGATTCCTCCAATTCAGCAATTTCTACCGATCTCATTGGCTCCAGCATTTATTCCCGTTTTACGAAATTCAGTCGCTGGATGTCGTTCAAGAGCCACGGATGAGCCGGGTAAACAAAGCCTACCGGTCTGCCTTTCCCCCCAATCAGCCACAAGCCCAGCTTCGCCTCTGGGAGCTTACCAACACGCGGTATCTGTTCGGCTTGGGAGGAAAATTTGTCGACAAGCTCAACCGGCAGGTAGCTCCTGGCACCAACGCCTTCAGTGTGATCCAACGATTCTCGCTCTACCGGGATCGCAACAGCCGGCAAATCACGGCTCAGCCGAACAAAGCAGGGAGCTTTGCACTTCTCGAATACAACAACGCACTTCCCCGCGCCAAGCTCTTCACCGATTGGCAAGTCATGACCAACAGGCAACAGAGCCTTGATCGGCTCCGATCCCGATCGTTCGATCCCCATCAGACGGTGCTCGTCAATACCCCCGCCCCCGCGCTGAAATCTCAATCCAGTAAGCCCGGGAACGGCTCGGTTGATTACGTCGACTATTCTCCGAAAAAGATCACCTTGCAGGCGTCGGCCGGCCAACCGTCCGTCCTCCTCCTGAATGACAAATTTCAAAAGCATTGGGAGGTAACGGTTGACGGCACGCCCGCGCGCTTGCTGCGATGCAACTTTCTGATGCGGGGCGTCTATCTGGAACCGGGCAAGCATCAAGTCGTGTTTCAATTCCAGCGACCGCTTGCTCCCCTTTACGTGAGTCTGTTTGCCATCGCACTGGGACTCGCCATCGTCGGATACGTCATGGTGACGGTCCGACGAGAGCCCCCTAAAGGCGCCGAGGAAAATGGGCCGCCGTCCGGGTCCCATTAGGGCCGACTCTCTTTTGGAAGATTCAATATGGCTCATCAAGAGACTTATCGGCATAACGAAGCCTATGCGGCATTCTTGGAGAACTGGAATCCCGGCTTCTACGGTAAGTACACGGACACATTAAAGCCGAATCAAGCACAAGGCAGGATCTTGGATGTCGGATGCGGCGTCGGACAGGTCGTTGGCCGGCTCCAT
>JAHEOI010000340.1 GCA_018610125.1 Verrucomicrobiota bacterium | reverse complement strand
GACGAGGAGGCTTGGGAGAGCGCGCCGAGCACCGACCTCGTGACACGCAGGAACGAAAAGGAAGTCGAACCCACCCAAACCACCTCCGTGAAAGGGGTCTACAGCCTCGATGGATTCACCGTCGGTTTTCGTATGGCCGAGTCCGCGCCGGAGAAGCTCTATGACAAGAACGGTTCCACCGACAACGGCACGCTCTGGCACAACGACTGCGTCGAGCTGTTTTTCGACACGACGGAGCACGACGGGAGTGACTTCTATCAGTTCATCGTCACCGCCGGTCTCGAAATGTTCCACGCCCGCGGCGGGGATACCGCGTGGGATCCGGACGGCGTACGGGTGGCAAAGCACGTGGGCGACGATTACTGGAATCTCGAGATTTTCGTGCCTCTCTCGGCGCTTGAGGGGGTGGATCGGCTCGGCTCCACAGAATGGCGCGGACAGATCACCCGGCACCGCTGGGGGAAAAACAAGCCGGGACCGGATGAGAACCAGCGCCTTAACTTCGAGTCGGGCAAGCACAACTCAAGCCGTTCGGATTTCTGCACGATTCAGTTCCGCGAATAGAGCGTATTGGTTGGGTTCGCAAGTTGCCTGGCTTCGACCTCCAGGTCTGCCGGTCCTCTACTCCCCGAATCAACCGACGGCAGGCTCGCCAGCCCGAGCCACGGTAGCCCCTTATCCGCGCTAGAAACATTTAAGGGAAGAAATGCTTGCCTTCTCTTTTGCGAATTTTTTTAATTGCGGCTGGAGAGTTACACCGTGGATGGCCGACGGCCAAAATCGCTCAAAAGGGTTGTACCGTGTTGTGTGTCGCCGGGGGGGGCGTGTAAAATAGAGAAACTGGTGACCAGTGACAACAGAAAGGGCTATGATGTGCTTCAATCCAAGGCTTGGAACGGATCGCGGTTTTTGTGAAAGGCAATCGGTCGCCTTTACTCTGATTGAGCTGCTGGTGGTCATAGCGATTATCGCCATTCTGGCCAGTATGCTTTTGCCGGCGTTATCGGATGCGAAATCCCAAGCGCACGGGATAACTTGTGTCAACAACCACAAGCAGTTGCTCATAGCCACGCATCTGTATGCGGATGACAACAATGGCTGGCTCCCGCCGAACCTTGAGGGGAGCGCTCAAGGTGGCTGGGTGACCGGGTTTCTCAATTTCTCGGGTGATAACCCGGCCAATACGAACTGGCAATGGCTCATCGATCCCGAATACGCCAAGCTTGGCCCATACATCGAGAATCCCGAGGTCTACAAATGCCCGGCTGATAAGAGTATTGTGGAAGTGAACGGGGATACGATGCCGCGCGTGCGGAGCTACTCGATGAATCAAGCGGTCGGAACCGATCAACAAGGGCGGCCGGTCGACGGGCCATGGCTCGACGGACAGCATAACCACAGCCGCGGCGAAACGTACTACACCTATGGCAAGATGAGTTCCTTTACAGTGCCAGGACCGGCGGGGACATGGGTGTTTGTGGATGAGCATCCGGATAGTATCAACGGTGGTGGCTTGGCGGTCTCGATGACTTCGGGGTTAAAAACGCGGATGATCGACTTTCCGGCCAGCCATCATAGTGAGGCTTGCGATTTTGGCTATGCGGATGGTCATGCCGCGATCCATTCTTGGACAGATCCACGCACGATGCCACCGGTCGAGTATGACGGCACGCTCAACCTTAACGTCGTGCAGCCTTTCAACCGAGATATCGAATGGATGCAGGCAAGGACATCGGCGCGGCTGCCCAAAAAATAGATGCCGGCTCTTAGGTTTTGTGCGGGCTTCCATCTTGGATGAGGTCGCCGCGGCTATTGCTGCCATAGCGGCAGCCAAATGAAGCCGCTTCTTCTACTTCCTTGGTTGATCCCAAAGCAGATACCGGTGAAGGGAATGAGTGTTGCCATGAACTGCCCGAGAGCCCAATCGAAGGCTCCGGACGGTTTTTTCATGTACACCCGACGCCTGTGAGCCTTGGGAATTCTCTTGGATCCCTGCGACGCAAACAACCCCAACCCCACATGGCCAAGAATTGGATCAATTTGTTACGTTGTCACGATGTCACAGGAAAGAAATTATTCACTGCCACGAGGAGATATACAGATGAAAGCACCGACAAAGCTGACAGCATGCGCCATTTCCATCGCTTGGCTCACGATTTTCGCAGGCGGATCGAGCGCGGAGGAGCCGGGAACGACGCTCCAAGCCTTTACGGAAGAGGCGCTCTTCCGTAAAGAAGTGGTCTTCGACGCTGGCGACCATGTGCGCGAGCCCTATCTGGCGGTCGCCACCGACGGAACGATTCTGGCCGTCCGCAACGACAGAGGTCACCTCCGGCGGAGCACGGACGGCGGTGAAAGCTGGGGAGAGATCATCGAGGTGCCGATTGCCCATTCGGACAGTAACATGATCGTGGACGAGCGCACAGGCGATCTGCTGGTTCTTCGCATGTGGGACGGCAGCGACAGGCTCTTTCGGAGCATTGATCACGGGAAGACATGGCAGGAAGAGCAGATAACCCTGAGGCCGAACGAGGTGATGAAGTGGTTTGAACGGACTGGGTTCAAGGAGAGGGCAACGAAAGCGGAGCGTGGCAAAAACGGAAGCTACTACATCCACGCCAATGCCAGCGAGAGTGGGATCACACTTGAACACGGTGAGCACGAAGGACGCTTGTTGGTTACCGCGACGCTCCGGCCCGGTGCGGAGGCCCATCCGTCCGACAGGGATCCGGTGGATGCGATCTATAGCTGTGCGGTCTACAGCGACGACGGCGGAGAGACGTGGCAGGTCAGCGGGCTCTTTCCGGACGGCTACACCGAAGAGGCGGGCCTCGTGGAGTTGTCCGATGGGACGATTTATTACAACTCGCGGAGCCATCGGGGCTTCCACGACAGCGAATATTTCCGCGAGTTGCGTCCGGAGGAGACCCTGCGACGGGAGGCGTGGAGCTATGACGGCGGAGAAAGGTGGGAGGATTTGAGGGTCAACGACGTGCTTCCCGACGGGGGCGGATACAACCGTGGCTGAACGGGACCTTGCGATAAATCTACTTCCCGGCCCGGGTCCGGTGGACATAACACGCCGCGCCTTGGTGGAACCGCTCCTTGTCGGCAATGGCCCAGAAT
>JAHEOI010000339.1 GCA_018610125.1 Verrucomicrobiota bacterium | reverse complement strand
GGAAGCGAGTGCGGAGCGTACTGGCTCAACGCATTCTCGTCTCCGGAATGCGGGCCATTAGAGCCAGTATTCCGCTTCATCCTGACCTTAAAATCCTGCCGCTCCAATTCGAACTCCGAAATGGAGTTCTTTTTCATCAGGTCAACAATTGCCTTGATATCCTTTAAATCCACAGCCGGCTCCTTGCTGATATTCTTGTTCGAACCCCAAACATTGAGGATTCTACCATGTTCATCGGCTTCCTATCGGGAAATTTTCATCTCTCTTAAGCGGTTTTAGTCTAAATATCGCGCGGGAGACCAAACAGCATCTCCCGGCCCGGCCCCAGTACAACCCTGTACTGCAGCCCGAAAATCTTAATGCAGCATCGGGTCAAGCCAGACACCAAAAAACTCGGAATCTCAACGAGCTCCCAGGCCTCTGTCCCGTTACGCTTCAAAGAAGCTCGCAAGTTGTTATTCGGAACCAACAACCATGGTCATCCGGCAGCATTACCCCGGCAACCATGACTCAACGGGACGCTGGAACCTTACCATTTCTCAGCTTGAGATTAATCAAGCCTCTCTAGAGCGTCAAGCCCAGAATGGTTCGAATTACGCGCCTTGTAGCCTTGAATCCGAGGGTTTTGCCCCTGGATTTCAAACCGAGCTACGCAGCGTTATGGTTAACGTTGCCGTAAATTGATCACGTTTTCATTTATCTTCATTCTTCTTGCAAGCCTGAGCGCACTTCAAGGCAGCTTCCAGTCCCAGGAAATAGGAGTCGGGACCGAACCCACTGATTTGGCCGGAGCAAACGGGGGCAATCATGGACTGTTTCCGAAAGTCCTCCCGGGCATGAACATTGGATAAGTGGATCTCGATGACGGGGATCCGGATGGCGGCGATCGCATCCCGCAGTGCCACGCTGGTATGGGTATAAGCCCCGGCATTGAGGACGACGCCGTCGTATTTGCGGCGGCTCTCCTGAAGCCATGTAACGAGCTCGCCTTCGCTGTTCGACTGACGGAAGGTGACTTCGACGCCGCGTGCCGCCGCTTGTTCCTCAAGGCGCTCCCGGATCGTCTCCAAAGTGGTCGCGCCATAGACTCCCGGCTCACGTTCCCCCAACAGGTTAAGATTTGGTCCGTTAAGACAGAGCACCTTCATCGCCGGCCAGAATAGAGTGCCGCCCAATTATTGTCGATCGCGGTCTTACCCACGAAAAGCTCTCCATGTTCCCGAATCTTATGCGGCAAGTGTAACGCCATTCCCTCATCCACTCCGCCACTCCGATACTCCGCCACTCCGATACTCCCTCTTCCACCCTCACCCACTCTCGGCATCCCCCCAGAGCCAGCCCAACAACAAGAAAGCAGGCCAAGCCAAGGCCGGGATGTAGAGACCGAACTCGACAAGGCCTTGCAGTGCCCAGGCGGCCAACCCGAGCCACGTCGCCACGAAGTAAGGACGTTGCCAACAAAAGCACCGCCAATAGAGATAGGCCAAGGATCCAATCACCCATCCGAGGAAGGCGAGAAACCCGATAAACCCTGAATCCGAAGCCTGTTCAAGGTAATCGTTGTGAGCCAGACGCGCCATTTCGGCCTCCTCGGGCTTCCGCTCCTTATAAGCGATGGCGAATGTCCCGGGCCCGGTACCGACGATCGGATTGTCAAGGAACGCCTCAACGCCACCCTCCCAATAATTCAACCGAGCTTTCACACTTCCGGCCCCTTCCTTGAAGTAGTCGGCATACTTCATTCCGAAACCGGCCAACCCGACTAGGACAACCCCGACGGCAACCCCGATCTTGATTCCTCGCTTTAAGGGGAGATGCAGGAAAACAAATCCCAGTATCGCCAACGCAATCAGCCACCCTGCTTTGGACCCCGACCAAACCAGGCATCCCAATCCGCCATAGGCGACGAGCCCGGTCACAACCAATCGCGGAATACGTGTCGATCGCGCCGGCACCTCGAACAGCCCGGCCAACTCTCCGGAAAGGTGCCATGTCGCCCAGATCGAGACCGGCAAAAGCATCAGGATGACACCGGCCAAGGCATTTGGATAGACGAGCGTGGAGAAGATTCGGTCACTCCCGATCTTGTAAAGGAAGCTGGAAGGAAGCTCCTGCCAATCGGTCTCTTCATAGATGTAGCGACGCATCGCCTCCAGACCTCCGTAATGTTGGTCGAATCCGACCCAGATCACCCAAAGGACCCCGACCAGCAACGCCAGCCAGAACAGGGCGTGGCCCCGACATCGGGCAAACGCAAAGGCACCCAAGTAAAAGAGCAGAACGCACGCCATGAAATGCTTAAGGGTGGCAAGGGTCAACTGAGGCGCAATCGTCTGCGTCGCGGCAACAAACTGCCAACCGAGCCAGCCCAACGCACAAGCATGGACCCATCCAGGTAGGGGAGTTTGGAATCGGACAATCCGCCAGCTAAGCAACGCGACAACCCCAAGCAGGCAATAGCCCCAGACCATCGGCCACGGACGTTGATAGAGCCATCCCCCGACCGTTTGGGGACCGCTCACCATTTGGTCAAAAATGACCGGGGTTCCCCATTTCTCAAGCGTCAGCGCCAGCAGCACGCCAAGAGCCGCCGGAAATGCCATCTCCGATAGCCAACCGCTCCACTCAGCGCTCTTGTTTCGTGCTCTTTTGCTCATGGTCTCTCAGCCGCAATTTCAGCAACGCGACCTCCAGTGTGAGCGCCTCTTGGACATTGGAATGAAGCCATCGCTGAGTCTCTTCCAGGACCCGAATATTCTGAAGCGCTTCGTCCTGGGTAAGCTCTGCTGCCACATTACCGGTATCGTCAACCAGATCCGGAAACGAAAGCAGGTCGTCCCCTCCTCCAACCACATTCACCCAAACATCGCGCAACCAGAATTCCAGTCCGAGCAGAAGGTCACCGCGCTGACGCCGATACTCCGCTTCGATGGCCGCATTCATGTCTTGAATCCATCGCTCCTTAAGCTTCGGATCCACATCCTCGTAGCGATCGAGCGACCATTGCGCCTCTTGCTCCTTTTCAACCGAGGACCGAAGCTGACTCAACTGATCAAGGAGCCGACCAAGCAACCGATACCGCTGAAGTAGCCCTTTCCCTTTGGACGCGGCCATGGCGCTAAATTCCGTCAACCACGCCATCTGGTCTTCTTTCAATCGGTAACGCCCGGACCTTGCCAAGCTCAATCGCAAGCAGCGTGAGACGATCGTCTCCAAGACGCGATAAGGCTCCGTGGTCAACAGCACGAGCACGGATCGCGCCGGTGGCTCTTCCAACGTCTTGAGGAAAGCATTGGCCGATTCCGTGTTCAATCGGTCCGCCGCGCTGATGATCCCCACCTTATAAGCCCCTTCATTCGGCTTAAGCTGGATCGTGTGCATGAGATCCCGGATCTGCGAGCGGGTGATGACTCGCATTTTGGACTCCGGTCCAACCCATTTGACGTCCGAGTGCGCAAACTCAGCGGTCCTGCGGCAGCTTCCGCATTGATCACAGGCATCCAGCGGAACACCATCGTCACCCCGTTCAGGCGGATTCTCACAGTTCAACGTCTTGGCCAACGCCAACCCAAGCTCCTCCAGCTCGTCCAGGTCCTCGCCCGAAAAGAGATAGGCATGCCCCAATCGGCCACTCTCGAGACTCCGCTTGAGCAACCGAATCGCTTGGTGTTCAACAGGAAAATCAGCTAATGCCATTGAATTTCAATACGAACCAGCCACACGCCATACCCCCGCGCAACACGCCGAAGAGTCCCAAGACGCCGACGATGCCTACTCCCCGATAATCTTAACAAGCGCCCGCTTTCGCCGCCGCCCATCAAACTCGCCGTAAAAGATCTGCTCCCAGGGACCGAAATCAAGCTTCCCCTTGGTGATGGCCACCACGACCTCCCGGCCCATAATCTGCCGCTTCATATGGGCATCCGCATTGTCTTCGCCGGTCCGATTATGCCGGTATTTCGAGACAGGCTCATGCGGGGCGAGCTGTTCCAGCCATTCGTCGTAATCGTTGAGCAGCCCATCTTCCGCATCGTTGATATAAACGCTGGCCGTGATATGCATGGCATTCACCAGGCAGAGTCCCTCTTGGACCCCGCTCTGCTGCACCAGCTCTTCAACGCGCTCGGTGATATTGATGTACCCCCGACGCTGGCGGACTTCAAACCAAAGCTCCTCTCTAAGTGACTTCATTAATCCTCTACCGTTTCGATTCGAAAGAAACCGCATTTTAGGAATGATCCCGAAAATGGTCAAACCTTACCAGGTGGCCTTCAACCCCGCTGGGCCACTACTGCGCCTCCTGCATTTGCTCGACCTGGACGATGTGGATAAGGGAGTATTGGCGGACCAAATCGGGCACGTGCGGCTCGTCCGTAGCCTCTCCCACAAAGAAAGCGACAAGAAGGCTTTCCCAAAAAGCATCCCGGCTGACGGCGCGAATATCTATTCACCGTTGCGGTAGGGACGGCACTCCGCTGCCGTCCGCTCCTGGACGTCGGGGACAACGTCCCTATCAGGCCGATCAGTCACGTCGTAGTCGGCTTCCTCTTGCCACAGTCCCCTATTGCGACTATACTCGCCGGCATGGCAAGCCAAGGACCAGGCGTGGAATACAACAATGAGCTTGGGGAGCTAACCACGATCCTCTCGAGCGTGGATCGACCCGGCAATTTTTACACGTCCGATTCTCTCGACGTGCCGTTGCCCAACGTTCAAATCGAAGGTATTGGAACGCTTTCATTCCCTCTGCCCGACGAACAGGCCAAGAAAATCACACGGAAGGCCAAGCGAGCCCCGTACGGACGTGGTGAAGAAACGATCGTCGACACCCGCGTCCGGAATGTTTGGCAAGTTCCGCCTCAGAAAGTGAAGCTCGGCGGGAAGAGCTGGTCGACCACGATGGACAAGATCGTGCATCGGGTCGCTCATGGATTTGGCTGCGACCCGAGCAAGGTGTCGACCGAGCTCTACAAGCTCCTGCTCTACGATAAAGGAAGCTTCTTCACGGCTCACCGCGACACGGAGAAGACTGACGGCATGTTTGCAACCCTTGTTGTTGTCCTGCCATCCTTCCATCAAGGCGGTGAGCTCGTGATCCGACACGGCGAGCGCGAGGTTTCCCTCGACCTGGCCCCGCAAGAGACCTCCGAAATCACATTCGCCGCATTTTACGCCGATTGTCAGCACGAGGTCCGACCGATCACCCAGGGGAATCGCATCTGCCTCGTTTACAATCTCATACAGAAAGCCGGCCCCGGTAAAAAGAAAAAGGCCAAGCAGGCGCTCACAGCCCCCGATTACAGCTCGGAGATTGCCAAGGCGACCGAGATGCTCCGGAAATGGCAGGAGACGCGAGCGTCCCCGAAGCTCGCCTACTTGCTGGAGCACCAATACAGCCCAGGCGGCCTTTCCTTCTCGGGCTTAAAAAATAAGGACGCCGCCGTGGCAAGCGTACTGTCAAAGGCCGCCGACCAAGCCGACTGTGTCATCCACCTGGGAATCGTCCACATTGAAGAGTCAGGACCGGCCGAGCCGGACTACGAGATGCTTCCCCGGCGCTCGAGGCGCTTTTTCTGGGACGACGACCTGGATGACCTTGAAGACGATGCAGAAATTGACGTCGATTACGAGATCGTTGAGATAAGTGAATGGGAGCATTACATCAATGAGTGGGTCGATCCGAATGATCAGTCGGTCGATTTTGGCAAGATTCCGCTGAAAGCAGGCGAGCTCCTACCTGCCGGCTGTCTGGACAACGAGGAGCCCGACAAGCAACGGGTGACCGAAGCAACCGGCAATGAAGGGGCAAGCTTCGAGCGCTCATATCATCGAGCGGCCATTGTGGTTTGGTCGCGCGAACAATTCCCGGAAGTCTTGTTGCAGGCGGGTGCCAAGCATGTCGTGCCTCACTTGCGACAGCGAATGCAAGCATGGTCGCGCTCTAGGAACAGCTCAGACCAATCCAAGCTGCGTCAAGAGATCATTTCTCTTGCGAAGCGGACCATTGATGAATGGGAGCCCAAAAAGCCATTCCCTCTTTTTCCCTTTGATGCCGAAGAGACGAAACAGGATGCCGGCTATCGTGCTGAAATGCTCGAGCTCTTGATGAGGCTTAAAGAACCATCGCTCATTGGTGAGTTTATCGAGAACGTCGTTGGTGTCGAATACGATGGACAGGAGAATGCGGCCCTCGCTGAATGCTGCAAGCACTTGAGGCAAGATAGGATGAGCGAGCTCCTGAGCGGAATTGCGGCGGCCCACATGAACCGTCTCCCCGACGCCTGCGTTGATTTGCTAAGCAGGATCGTCGGAAAGCTGCGCAGCGCCGGTACCAAGCGCCTTCGCCGGCCGACACAAAACATTGCCGAGTCCGTCATTGAAGGCCTTTCCAATATCGGTGCTCGCGACGACATGGATTGGATGCCGCGGTGGGGAAAGACGGAAGAATCGCCCCTTGTCAAGCCGTCAACGGTCGTAACCCTCTTCGACACCTTGAGGTTGCTCGAAGCACCGGAACTGAGCGCTACCGCAGTCAAGAAGATCGCGGCGAATCCTGCGACATTTCCTCCGGACACCGTCCTGGTGGAGGCACTTTCCATCCTCAACAAGAAGAATGGGCGAAAGCGGGCGGATCCGGAGATCCTGAGCAAGCTCTGGCAGCACTGCGTCGAGCTCTTGCTCGAGCGAAGCGAACAGCCGCCTCAAAGACCGAAGGATTGGGCTCAGCCGATCGACCTCGATTGCTCATGCGCCGATTGTCAGGAGCTAGAAAAGTTTGCCGCCGATCCGGATGCCCAGATCGGTCGGTTTCCGATCCGAAAAGGTCGGCGTCAGCACCTCCATCAAACTATCGAGCACTACCGTCTCGACATGACCCACGAAACCGAGCGAAAAGGCTCACCACACACCCTCGTCTGCAAGAAGACACTTCGCGCCTATGAGCGACGCTGTGAGCAATATCGGCAAGACATTCAGAGCATGAAGCGTCTTCAAAAGCTGGCCCCAAACGGAAGCACATTCCAGGAGCTATCGCGTCGTATCACCAATGCCGTCAATCGGCAAACAAAATAAGCCAACCGGCGCGTCGGGCGAGCGTTGTTTTCATAGGCCCAAGGTGGTTCTCCATGAGAGCGAACCCCCTCACCTGTGTTATCCAAGCTATCCGTCGTTGAAAATCAGCCGTTTGGTCCTTCGCGCGCTTCTGTTCAACTTGTGCCGCCCCTCGTCGTGGTAGTGCTCGCGCCAAAGCAGAGGCAGCTCGGCGGCCGTTCTCTCACCGTGTCTTCGTCCGTCCCACACAATTCCGTCCCACTGAACCTTTTGAAGGCGATCAGCGCATCGAGTTTCAAAAAGTGTTTCAAGCACTGGTCGAGAACGAAACGCGCAACCACTGAGACGCTGAACGAGCTTCCCGACAACTCACGGTGTGTCGTCATAGCAACGGGACGGTCCATCGGCGAAGGGTTTGACCATCCACGCCTCGACACCCTATTCCTGACCCTGCCGGTTTCTTGGCGGGGAACCATCGCACAATATGTCGGACGACTCCATCGGCACCACAACCACAAGCAGGAAATACGCGTCTACGATTACGCCGATCTGCAGGTCCCCATGCTGGGCACTTGAGTCATATCGTGAACGCCTGTCCGAAGAAATTAACCAATCCCCCGAGGGCCAGACTCACTTTGCGCAGTATGGACCTGTCGGCTTTTGGGTGATGGCCTTCGCCAAATATGGCCTACTCTATTGCGGGGTCACTCTTCCGAATATGCGGGTCGCCGACCTTGTTTGCCGGGGCGAAGACCGACGGAGAACGAGAGGCGGCGGCGCGTGCCCGCGAGCGAATACGCAACCGGCTGGAAGAAGTCGC
>JAHEOI010000338.1 GCA_018610125.1 Verrucomicrobiota bacterium | reverse complement strand
GTGGTCCGAATCCTGTTCGATGAGCTGGCTCCCGCTTACAAGGAGAGACGTGGGGGGTATACCCGCATTCTAAAGCTTAGCTCACGTCGACGTGGTGACGCAGCCGAGCAGGCGATTCTGGAGTGGGTTGAAGCGTCTCCGACAGGTGGCCAAGTGGTGGCGCAAGGCTCCGGCGAAACGGAAGCGGCCGGAAAAGGGAGTGCATAGATCACTGCCGTGAAGATGCGCTAAATTGGTTCGCATGCATTTTTAGCAGACCGGGAGGTCTGCATTACTGCGAGCCCAAGTTGGTTCTTATGGGTCACAGCCCCCCTGTGACCCCCTTTATTCCCGTGTCGCATGCCGTCCTAACGGTTTAATCCTAACGGTTTAAATTTCCGGGGTCGGGCTTGTAACGGCTTGCGTTGAGATTATCTTATAATTGACACGACCTCAACGCTTGCGACACGTTTAGTTTATGGCAAAACCGGCATTAGGACGGGGGTTGGGAGCGTTGCTGGGCGGGCCTTCCGATAATACTCAGCAGCCTTCCGATGCGACGTCGGGCGAGGGAGCAGCCGAGGGCTCAGCTCCTGCCGAACAAGAAGCGCGACGCGAGGCGCCCCCGGGAGAGCACGCGTTTCGTGTTCCGGTATCGGCGATTTATCCCTCTCAGTTTCAGCCCAGACAGGATTACCCGGCCGAGTCGTTGCAGGAGCTCGCCGATTCCATCCGTGAACAAGGCATTATTCAGCCGCTTATTGTGCGGCAACGCGGTGAGGGGTATGAGCTCATTGCCGGGGAGAGGCGTTGGCGTGCGGCGCAACAAGTAGGGCTGAGCGAGGCGCCGGTGATCGTGCGCGAGACGGACGATCACACCGTGCTGGAGCTGATGCTTGTTGAAAATCTTCAGCGGGAGGACCTCAATCCGATTGAAGAAGCCCTCGGATATTCCGAGCTCATGGAGCGATTTCAGCTTAAGCAAGAGGATGTCTCAGTTAAAGTGGGCAAGAGCCGAACAGCGATTGCCAACTCGCTCCGTCTCCTAAAGCTCGCCCCCAAGGTTCAAACGGCGATCCGTGAGGGGCACTTGTCCGTTGGCCATGCGAAAGTCATTCTAGGGCTTAACGGTGAGGAGGCTCAAGCCAAAGCGGCCGACACGGTGATGCAAAAGGGCTTGAGCGTCCGGAGCACCGAAGACTTGGTGAGTCAATGGAGTCGGGAATCGACCGAGACCGAGACCAAGTCAAGCAAGGGGGGAGATTCAAAAAAGACCGCTCCCCGGGATCCTCATGTGAGCGCCCTTGAGAGCCAGCTCCAAGAGCGGCTTGGGACCAAGGTTAACCTTCGTTATCGTAATGGAAAAGGGAGCGTGGAGATTCGCTTCTTTAGCGATGATGACCTTGAGCGAATCCTCGGTCTTGTCGGCATCAAAACGGAGTAAGGGGCTGCCAAAAAAGAAAGTGGCCCGAAAGATCGATTCGCATTGTGAGCCGAGGCTAAGCCCGCTTCTTCGGTAAGTCCGGGGATTGGGGGGAATAGAGAAGATATCAGATTATGGTTTTATCCGTACGTTACTATGGTGACCCGATTCTCCGGAAGAAGGGAGAGCGCATTGAAGAAGTCACGCCGGAGATTCGTCAGTTGATCAGCGACATGTTTGAGACGATGCATGAGAACCATGGAATTGGTCTCGCGGCTCAACAAGTTGGCAAGGCGCTGCAACTGACGGTCATCGATGTCCGAAATATCTCCGATCGCCCTTCAAGCTTGTGGGTTGACGGCCAGGAGGTTGAGGTGGATTCAATGATGCCGCTGGTGCTGATCAATCCGGAAATCACTCCGGACGCCGAAAGTGTCCAGGGAGCTGAAGGCTGCCTTAGCTTCCCCGAGCTCTATGGGTATGTGCAGCGCCCTGAATCGGTCGCGGTTTCCGCCCTCAATCGGGAGGGGGAAGGCTATGATTTCAAATGCAGCGGCTTGCTGGCGCGAGTGGTTCAGCACGAGACGGACCATCTCAACGGAATATTGTTCGTTGATCGAATGACGCCGAGCTCCAAGAAGGATATCCAGGAAGACTTGGATCGTCTGTATGCGGCCACCAAGGCTTCGCTGAAAAAAGAGAAACGGGAAAAGGTCAACGTCGTGTAGCGGCCGAACGAAGCGTTTTAACGGAATTCATGCGCTGTTTTGTCACCGGTGCTTCCGGGTTTATTGGCAACAATCTGGTCAGGGAGCTGCTTCGGGACGGCCATGAGGTAAGGGCGCTCGTGCGAGCCGGCCAACGCCCGGCTTCGTTGAGTGATCTCGATTTCGAGCCGGAGCTGGTCAGCGGAGATTTGCGGGACCGGGCGTCGTTGGACCGGGCCCTGGCCGGCTGTGATTGGTGTTTCCACGCGGGGGCAAGCTACTACCTATGGATGAAAGACTACACCCCCATGTATGCCAGCAACGTCGATGGGACCCGCAACGTCTTGGAAGCCGCCGGACGTGCGGGGTGTACCCGCATTGTCTATACCAGCACAGTCGGTTGCATCGGCTTGCCTAAGCCCGTCAATGGCCGGATCCAATCGAGCGACGAGACCGCCGTGGCGCAGGAGTCTCAATTGAGCAATCCCTACAAGCACTCCAAGTGGCAGGCGGAGTGCCTCGCGCAAGAAAAGGCTTCGGCCGGGCTCCCGGTTGTCATTGTGAACCCGAGCGCCCCGGTCGGCCCTTATGACGTTAAGCCGACTCCGACGGGTCAGATGATCGTTGATTTCTTGGCGGGGAATATGCCGGCCTATATGGACACCGGCCTCAATTGGGTCCACGTGCGCGATGTAGCTCGGGGCCATATTCTCGCGGCTGAGAAGGGGCGCATCGGTGAGCGCTATATCCTCGGTAACGCCGATGGAAACTGGACAATGCGCGAGACCCTCGAGGAGCTCTCAGCGATTACCGGCTTGCGGGCTCCGAAGCTCCGGATTCCTTATGCGATTGCCTTGGGTGCGGCATACCTGAACGAGACGGTTGCTCGGATAACCAAAATTCCGCCGAAAGCTGCGGTCGGAGCCGTCCGGATGGCCCGATACAAGATGTTCTTTAACCCCGCAAAGGCGGTCAACGAATTGGGTCTCCCTCAGACACCTCCACAGGAGGGCTTCCGCGAGGCGATAAACTGGTTTCAAGAGCGGGGCTACATTGATCGGTTGAAAAAAACGCGGTAACGAAAGAGGATGAAGGCAGGCTCGCAGTGGTGGCGGAGCTGAACGATAACTTTATCAACATTCAACAATAGAAAGGCAAGGCATCCATCATGATACGATTCATCCTGCCGATGTTAGCGTTGACTCTTCTGGCCGGCTGCGGTCAACGCGCTGGACAACCCGTTTCACAAGAGGGCGAGGCGGCATCCACAGAGATGCAGCAACAGCAGAAAGAGGAAAAAGCCCCGGTAGGCTCCTCTGAAGAACCGAAGTCGGAAGCAGAAAGCAAGACTGCTACCCAAGGAGGAGCCGAAGAGTCGAGTGAGCCGCCGCAAGCGAACCAAGCGACTGATTTCGTCAAGAATTTGAACGTCGGTGCGGCCGCCCAGCTTTTGCAGGAGCAAAGCGATATCACTGTCCTCGATGTGCGAACGCCCAAGGAATACAATAACGGCCACATCAAGGGAGCAAAGAACCTCGACTTTCACTCCGATCGGTTCAAACAACAACTCACCAGCTTGGACAAGGATGAGCCCTACCTTGTGCATTGCGCTTCAGGGGGAAGAAGCTCCCAAGCGCGCGAGATGATGGATAAGCTCGGTTTTAAGAAAATCTACCACCTAGAAGGAGGGATGAACGCTTGGCAAAAAGCGGGTAAGCCGGTTGTGGAATAATACCGGTCAAATCGGTGCCAAGCCAGCTATGGCGCGTCAGAGGGTCGTTGTCGTCGGAGCCGGTATAGCAGGACTGACTGCTGCCCAGCGATTGAAGCGAGCCGGCAAAGATGTGGTGGTGGTTGAGGCACGCGATCGTATCGGGGGGCGAATTTGGACCGATCGCTCAACGGGAGCTCCGGTCGAGCTGGGAGCAAGTTGGGTCCACGGCAGCCAAGGCAACCCGATCAAGGAATTGGCGGAGGAGCTCGGCCTCCAAGTCCTTTCAAGCCGGCATTCGACTCGCGTTATCGAGAATGGCACCAATGGAGACGCCCGAGGCGAACGTCGCTTTGACGCAGAGGTGTTAAGCCGCGAGTTTGAGCGAATTGAGCAATCCGCCAAAAACCTTGCGTGGAAGCACCCCCAAGACCTTTCCCTGGCGGAAGCCGTCGCCCGGATAAACGGAGGCGGCAGGGACCAAGAAACATCGCCCTCCGCGAACTGGGGTCTGGCGTGGACCGGGCTTATCATGGGCGTGGATGTGGATCGCCTATCGGCACGCTGGTGGGATCAAGATTCGGAGCTCCCGGGTTCGGATCTAATCCTGCCGGATGGGTTCGATCGATTGGTCAATCACCTCGCTGAGGGGATCGACGTTCACCTCGGGTGTTATGTGCGTCGGATTGATTGGGGGGATGACAGAGTGGTGGTCGAGACCCAGTCCGCCGAGTTTGAAGGGGGCGCGGTCCTTGTGACCTTGCCTTTGGGCGTCTTGCAATCCGATGTGGTCGGTTTCCGTCCAGCTCTGCCGGACTTTAAACGGGAGGCGATCGAGCGGCTGGGCATGGGCGTTCTGGATAAAGTGGTCTTTCGGTTTCCGGAACCGTTTTGGCCGGAGGATTGCGAGCACTTCGCCGGCTTACCGAATGGCCCGGAGGCATGTATCGGCTTTTCAAGCACACTTTGCTTTGATCTTTCTCCCTTCCTGATCGGGTGGCTTGGAGGTCGGTTGGCCCGGACCATGGAGTCGCTCAGCGACGCCGAAGTTCGCGACTTTCTCCTCGCTAACCTGGGCCGGCTGCTGCAAAAGGAGACCCAGACGCCGACGAGCACCCTGGTGACCCGCTGGGGTAAGGATCCGTATGCGCGTGGGGCTTATTCGCATATTCCAGTCGGCGCCACCGGAGAAAACTATGACCAATTGGCCGAGCCCCTGAGCGACCGCCTCTATTTCGCAGGCGAAGCAACCCATCGTCGGTTCCCCTCGACTCTCCATGGTGCTTACCTTTCGGGAATGCGGGAGGCGGAACGTATTTTGGGGATTTAGGATCTCAAAAAAGACATACATGGCTGCGTTCTGTCATGATGCCTCGCTAATCCAGTTCGGACATGATTTCGTGCGTCGCTCGGACTCGAGCAAATTTGTTCTGCCAGATCTTAAAGCAGGCTTCTTGGATATCGTCGTGTATGGTTGCCACGGCGTCTGCGGCTACGGTAACGCGATAATTGCGGGTGGTAGCGGCAATGACAGTGCTGTTGACGCAGACGTCGGTTGTCACCCCGGTTACAACGAGTCGGTCGACCCCGTAAGTGCGCAGTGCCAGGTCGAGGTGGGTTCCGTAGAACTTGTCGTACGTATGGGCTTGAACTACCAGTTCCTCCGGGTTGGGTGCCAATTCCTCGATGATTGCGGCTGATTCGGTGCCTTCTTCGGCTTGGGGGCCTATCAGGCAGTTGTTTGACGGCAGGCCGAGTCCCTTGGGCGCTCCGGGTTCCGATGGAAGGTGCTCGGGGCCAAACGGATCCCCACGGAGGCACGGGATCGCGGGGGAATAAACGAATTGAGTGAAAATGCGGGGAGACCCGCGCTTCCGGAAGCGGTCGATCAACTCTCGGATTTGGGGAATGGTGTCACGCCCTTTCGGCACCTCGAGCGAGGCCCCGCTGTCGAGGAAGCCATGTTGCATATCGACGATTAACAAAGCCGGCCTGCCTTGATCGCATCGATGCGATTCTTCAATCCGTTGTTGCTTGGCCTCAAGGCGTTCTTCGATCGTGCTCATATTGATGATCCTTCCCGTAATTCAGTGCTCGATTCCTTGTTCAACCAAATTTTGATGCTGATAGCGGATCCGAAGCAATACCGCAAGATTGGTTCCAAGGGAAATGCGAATTCTCTGTGAGAAATCCCGAATCCGAAGTTAAGCTGTCGATAGGAGACCCGAAAACAATTGAGAGAAAGGATAACGATCATGAAAAGCAACCGGTTTTTATGTTGGCTCTCCGTAGCTGGATTGGTGCTTGGTGGCTGTGGAAAAGGCGGAGATGCGACCGCAAATCAGGGCGCTTCCGAACGGAATGGCGGCGAAAAGAAAGGGCAGGAGACGGCAAATAAGCAGGATTCCGCCTCGGATGAGCAGTCTGGCGGATACATTGATGCCATGACTGACGCTATGGACCAAGCGAAGAGTGTCTCCGGGCTGAAATCTCTCAAGCAGGCGATTCAGATGTTTCAAGCCACCGAAGGCCGCCTGCCCGATAATCTTCAAGAGGTGGTGTCGGAGGGTTATATCCGCGGATTACCCAAGATGCCGAAGGGGAAGACGTTGAGCTATGATCCTGCTACAGGCCAGGTCTCGATCCAAAGCAAGTAGGGCGTAAAACCAGTCAGACTCTCGTTTTACACCGGCCCTAGGGTCTGGAAAGGAATAAGTGTGTCATTTGCTGGAGCCATGTTTGGTTTCTGGCGAGGCACGATGAAGGAGCATAGCCTTGCCCTCTGTGACTGAAGAGGAACGAAGCCAGAAGCCAAACATGGCCCAGCCCGGAGGGGC
>JAHEOI010000337.1 GCA_018610125.1 Verrucomicrobiota bacterium | reverse complement strand
TGAATTGCCCCGTTGGGGCATTGTTGGAGAGCGCCAAAGGTGCGGGTCAACATAGCCCAGGGTTCCACCCTGGGAACCGAAACGCAGACGAGCTCAAGCCCTGTAAGGGCGAGTCAGTGATGAGCATTTTCCGAACGGTATTAAGGTTAGACAGGATTGGAAGAGAGGAAAAGGAATTGAAAAAATTTAGGGTCTGCCCATCCTCCCTTCGTCGAAAGTCGAAACAGCGATGTAGCTCAAATCTATGGAATTCAGCTTTGACCGGTTTTATCGGGTTAATCGTAAAGCCATCATTTGGGTCATTCTATTCGTATTGATCTATTTGTTGAGAGACTTTTTTACCCTGATCTTTCTAACGTTTATACTGAGCTTTTTTGCCTTCCCCGCTTCCAAATCGCTGACGAAACGACTTCATTTGCCGCAAGGGATATCCGTTATCCTGGTTTACCTTGTCATATTTGTCAGCTACATCGCGGTCTATGTCTTGGTGCTGCCGAACGTCGCGAGTCAGGCAATGAGCATGCGGGCGAATATCCCGAGGATCCACGAAAAGATCAACGAGCTAAGGGTCAAGTACACACAGCAGTATCCGAATGCCGCGGGCCTGTTCAATTTTGAAACGGAATCACCCTTGCTTGAGCGGAATGAAGTGCTGGATTGGCCCCAGTTCCTGAGTCAGCTTTCCTCTCGGCAATCCCTCTCCAAGATTTGGCGCTATCTGCCGCGCGAGCTGGAGGAGTCGGTCAACCAATATTTGGCAACGGCTCCCGCTTTTGGAAGCTCGCAATATGATCGCTTGCCGCCCGACGGATCGAGCTCAACCTCCAAAACCGATTCAATCCCAAAGAGCCCTCAGGGGAACGTATCCGAGAATCAGGTTCCGATTGAGCTCCAGAACAAGGTCGTCACGGCCATTAATACCCACCTGATCAAGAACCGGGAGTTCTTTCGTACGTTTTTCCTAAATCGCCTTGAGGATTTCAAGCCATTTGACGAGAAGCTGGACAAATTCCCTGAGATTCGTCAGCACTTGCGGGAGAAATCCCCTTACGAGCTTTCCGACCGGCAGGTGCAGAAATTGAATCGTTACCTCTTGGGCCAGAACTTCCTCATTCTAGAACAGGGTTATCAAACCGAGCGTAAGATCAACCAATGGATCGCGGCCGGACGTGAAAAGCTCCAAGAGTATCTCCCCAATATTGCGCTCTATTTGTTGAAATTCTTATGGAATTCCCTCCTTGCGATCCTCTTCAGTTTTTTAATTGTCTTTGACTACGCTAGGCTTTCAAAGGAAGTCAAGGAGCTGGCGCGCTCGAGGATCAGCGATTTCTTTGCCGAGGCGGGACAACCGGTCATCCGTTTCGCCAGGAGTGTCGGCGAGGGCTTTGAGGCGATTGTCGTCATCGCGTTCATTACCGCCATTATGATCGTGCCGATGTTGATCGCGATGGAAATTCCCTCTGTGGCGTTCTTGGGCGTGCTGGCATTTGTCACAAGCTTGGTGCCGGTGGTTGGAATGTTCTTTGAGTTTGTGCCGGTCGCTCTGGTTGCCTTGAATGCCCATGGGGCCGAACGGGCCTTCTGGGCACTGTTGGGCTTGTCCGTGATTCACTTAATTATCGGTTATGTGATTACCCCGATCATCTTTGGACGGCAATTCAAGATTAATATCGTCGCGGTGTTGTTCATTTTGTTCATTGGGAATCAGATCGCCGGTGTTTGGGGGATGATCTTGGGAGTCCCCGTGGCGAATTACCTCCTGCGTGACGTCTTGGGTGTTCCGTTGGTCGACGAAGGGAAGGGCGGTGAGACCGAGATCGAGGAGGGCGGCGAGGCGATCCCCGATAAGGGAGAAAAAGTGGGTCACAGGGGAGTGTGACCCTATCAAGGACGGAGAACGCTTTCTGATAGGGACGTCGTCCTATAGGCGCTGATTTCGACCGCCAAGTCTCCCTGTCCTTTATTCCCCGAATCAATCGACGGCAGACTCACGCCAGCCCGCAGTAGCCCTTACACGACCTCTTTCCCACCTGCGCGAGGACTCGCAGCAGCCCCGACGAGCTCGAGCTGCGTTACCGGGCCCTGAAAGCTGAAGCTGAAAGGGCGAATCAATGTTTAGCCCGAGTCGATCAGTCTTTTTGTTCCTCACTGGTGCTTTCGTCGGGAGATTCCTCCGAGGTCGTTTTGCCGTTTTCGGCCTCTTTGTCGGTCGTCTCCGATGACTCGGGCGATTCAGGGGATTCGGGCGATTCAGGGGCCGGATCCGTTGACTCTTGCTCTTGAGACTCGGGGGCGGCCTCTTGTTCTTCCGCCGGCTCGGTCTCTTCAGCCTCTTCTTCAGGCTCTTCCTTTGGCTTCTCCTCATGCTCCGGCGGGAATCCGTCACGGAACTCGCTGTGTCGGATCTTGCCTCCGGCATCGGCGATATAGGCGCCGGCAAGAAGGCTCCCCAAGGTGAGCACAATGACTATGGGTGCGGTGTAGCGGAGGCTTCGTATGGAGAAGGCTCCCAAGATCAAGCCGAGGAGGGAGACGCCGCCGGTGACATAGAAAAGGTAAACCCAGGTTTCGGCGCGCTCTTCGTGGGCCTCCAGCCATGCCTCGCCTTCCGCGTAGCTCATCGACTGCACCCGATCCGCGCCCTCTTCGCCGAAATACGAGACCGGCCAAGCCGAGGCGCCGAGGAGGGTGATCATAGCGAAGCTCAGGAGGATCGCGCCACGGCTGCGAAACAGCAGTGACAACAGCAAGAAGATCAGCCCGACAAGCAGCCCGGTCACTGGCAAGTGGTTGATCATGACATGGATATATTCGGGATCGTCAAGGAGTCCTTTGGAAATGCCGCTCATAATAGCAGCAGGATAAGAAAAAACGGGGGTGGAGACAAAGAAAAAAGACCGAAGCCGCCCCCGTGGGCGACTCCGGCCGTTAAGGCAAACCGATTGAGATGCGATTACTTCTGAACGATCTCGGAGTTGGCCAGCATTGCCATGCCGCCGCGCTTGACGAGCTTACCGCGGAGCTTGACCGTGGTTGCTGCCAGCGGGGTCAGCTTATCGTTAATAGGCTCATGCTCTCCAATCACGAGGTAAACCGTCCCCTCTTCCGTTAAAAGGCCGACCGGGCCGCCTTTTCCTCCCTGCTTTTTCGGTTTGATGCATTTCTCGGCGCAATTGGCGTGCCCCGGTCCCTTGGCTCCGTGATCGAGGTAGCACATCAGATCGACGACCTCACCTTTGAGCGTCACAGGGCCATCACTGCTGTAAACTTCGTGCTCCTTCTTCTCTTTCTTGTGATGATCCGCAACCGACGTTGTAAGACCGGCCACTACAACAATCGCCGCGATACTCAACGCCGTTCCAACCTTAAACCATGTGCTTTTCATAACGTATTTTTTGTCTGCTCCTTATCGTTTTACGAGTGTTCTCTTTGCACTTACGGGGATGGCATCCCTTAGCGAGCCACTCCCGAATGGGTTTGACTCTGCCACTGACTCACTGTTCAAACATTGCGAGGGATGTTCCTTCGGTTCTATTCCAAAAATGATGTCACTGTCCAGACTGCGGAACAAGGCAGACGATGGAGACGTGGACCTTTTTCATAATCGCGTTGGGTGTTCTCCTGTTCGGCTTCGTATCCGAGCCGCTTCAGCGGAGTGTCCTAACCCCTCCAATGGTATTCGTCGGCTTCGGCTATCTCCTCGGTGATGTCTTGCAGATGGGTCCGTTTACCCACAAAGTGGAAGTCATCCAAATCTTGGCCGAGCTGACCCTTGTCCTTGTGCTCTTCACGGATGCGTCCACGATCAGATTGAAGCGACTGGCTCAAATGCATGATCTGCCTGTTCGAATGTTGGTGGTTGGTCTCCCATTGACCGTGGTGACCGGAATGGTGGCGGTAAGGTGGCTCTTCCCCGAGCTGGGCTGGGTGGAAGCCGGGCTGCTGGCGGCCATTTTGGCTCCGACCGATGCTGCGCTCGGACAGGCGGTTGTCAGCAACCTGAAAATACCGGTGCGGGTGCGACAGACCCTCAATGTGGAATCCGGACTCAACGATGGCCTCACGCTTCCGATTGTCCTGGTCTTGATGGTGATTGCCGGTGCAAAAGGCGGCGATGAGGCTGTGTCATTCGCTCATTGGCTCCGATTCTTCCTGACGCAGCTTCTCTTCGGTCCCCTTGTCGGCATTTCCTTGAGCTATGGCGCCGCGAAATTGCTCGAATGGAGTTACGCCAAATCTTGGATAACCAACTCGTTTTTACGCCTTTCGGCCTTGGCTTTGGCCTTGATTGCGTTTTCGGGCGCGGAGCTGGTCGGAGGCAATGGTCTGATCGCGGCGTTTACGGCCGGCCTGACTTTCGGCAATATCGCACACAAGGTGCGTCACACCCTGTACGAGTTCTCAGAGGCGGAAGGGCAGCTTTTGACGCTGCTCACGTTTTTGGTCTTCGGGGCCGAGCTGTTGCCATCCGGGTTGGCCCATATCGACATTTGGGTGGCGCTCTATGCCTTGGCGAGCTTGACGGTCGTTCGAGCCGGCCCGATCGCATTAAGTCTGATCGGCAAGCGGCTGCGGTGGGAGACAATCCTATTCTTGGGCTGGTTTGGACCGCGCGGCGTGGCCTCAATCTTGTTTGGCATGATGATCCTCGAAGAAACGGAGCTCGCGGCCACCCAAACCATTCAAACGCTGTTTGTGACGACCGTTTCATTCAGCATTGTCTTGCACGGGCTGACGGCGGCCCCGTTGGCCGAGTTGTATGCGGGGTACATGGCACGAATGGCCCACCACAAAACCGCTTCGGAAAAGACCTGGGTTGACGAGATGGCGTTGGGCATCGGATGCCGGCGCACTGACAAGAAACGAACCGGGGCACACAAGGCCGAAGGCCGCCGGGAGCACGAACGGTCTTGATCAGATTGGTTAGCGGGGCTGAAGGCGAGTAAGAGGCGTGGGTCATCTTCCCTCGCTTATTGCTGCTCCTCCTCAAGCGGCCCGGTCAAGTGCTCGATTCGGTATGCGGAAGGCAAGAAGCGCTTGACAGCGTCTGCGACCAATGTTCGATGGCACTGGTTAAAATTCGCCTCATAGCACATGAGACAGCAGCGTTGTTGCCGAGCCAGGGCTGCCAATCGAGTCACAGCGTCGGTCTGTTTCTCTAAATGCGTCAGAAATCGTTCCCGAAATCGTTCCCAATCGCGATCGAGGCGATAGTCATCGACGACATGCTTGGGAGCCCCGAGATCGGCAAAGAGCGTGTAATGCAAGCCGTTTTCGGCCGCGGCCTGCTCGAGCTGGGATTTTGAAAATCCTTTTTTCCTGCTGACCGGTCGCCCGCGAACATCCACCAGTCCCTCGACGCCGTGGCTCGTGAGGAGCTGAAAAAACTCCTCCTGGGTCAATCCCTCATAGCCGGCTGTCATGACTTGCGGCATCAGTGTCAACATAGTTAATGTGCTGGAATAGTTAACCCGTCTAAGTAAAATTCGACTTCACTGCATTTGGCAAAAAATGAGCGAATCTTGTTCCGGGTGAGCGCGCTTGGTCTGAAGATCCTCCGTGATAGGGACGTCGTCCTTATGAGAGCATTCCGGCGCAATCCAACCCTGGCAGTCTGCGATACAGCAGGCTGGACAGCCTGCGCTACCGCGTGGCGCAGACCGCCTGGTCTGCCAGCGCTTTTGTTGTCAGCGAATGGCGACGATGTTTAGGGTGAATCGGTTTCTAAATTTCAGGAAGAGAACGGCCAACCCTTGTCGACAAGTCAAAGATGAGCACGATAACCGAGATTTTTTCGTTTGATAATAGTTATGCCCGTTTGCCGCGCGAGTTCTACGCAAGGATCAAGCCCACCCCGGTCGCCGAGCCGCATCTGGTCCGATTGAATCGATCGTTGGCCCGGCACCTTGGGCTGGACCCGGAAGTGCTTTCGTCACCGGAAGGTGTCGAGGTGCTGGCGGGGAATCGGGTGCCGGAAACGTCGGAACCGATCGCGATGGCTTATGCGGGGCATCAGTTTGCGAACTGGGTTCCTCGGCTTGGTGATGGCCGGGCGGTCCTGC
>JAHEOI010000336.1 GCA_018610125.1 Verrucomicrobiota bacterium | reverse complement strand
CGTTTTTGATTCAATTGCACATGCAATGTGGTTACATTGTATTTACATCATTTTTCCCCATGGTGTCAATACTTTTTCGGTTGATGGTAACACCGGTGGGAAGCATCGCGGCAGCCCCTCCTTGCCCGTTGCGACTTGATGCCCTTCTTGGTCAAACCGGGGATTCCCTAGAAGGAGCGGTTGCGCCTCTTTCTCATCGACCCCGCTACCGAGCGGTCGACTCCGCAGACGGGAGAGGGATTCCACGAATTCAAGAAAAATGGACCCTACCTGAATCCGACCGGGTAGGGTCCGCTTTCATGGTCCGTGACCTGGATTTGTCACTGTTTCTTTTTCCGGGAAGCGCCTAATCAGCCGCCGACTTTCTGGATCATGGTGATGAGCGGCAGGAACATGGCAATGACGATACTGCCGACGATTACTGCCAGGAAGACGATCATGATCGGCTCCAAAAGCGAGGTCATGGCGGCCACCGCGTTATCGACCTCTTCGTCATAGTTGTCGGCGATCTTGACCAACATCTCGGGCAAGGCGCCTGTTTGCTCGCCGACATCGACCATGCTGATGACCATCGGTGGAAAGACCTTGGAATTTTCCAAGGGGGCGGTGATGCTTTCTCCCTCCTTGACGCTTTCATGGACGGCGCCGATGGCATTGGCAACAATCACATTGCCGGCGGTCTCTTTGACGATCGTCAGCGCCTGCAAGATCGGGACACCGGAACTGACCAATGTACCGAGCGTTCGGGTGAAGCGAGCAATCTGGACCTTGGCGAGGACAGGACCAAACACAGGCAGGTGCAGCTTCATTCGATCCCAGCCTCGCCTCAAAAGCTTTATCTTTAAAAGCAGCCGTATGAAGATCACAAATCCGACGATCACCCCCAGCGTTTTGAGGGCGTGGTTCTCGACCAGGTTACTGATGTTTAAGACAAAGACCGTGAACCCCGGCATGGCTTCGCCGCCCAACATGTCTTCGAAAATCTTTTCGAATTTGGGGACGACAAAAATCATCAAGACAGCCAAGATCGCGATGGCGACGATCATGACAGCGACCGGATAGAACATGGCCGAGACGACCTTGCCCTTGATCTTCTGCGCCTTTTCCATGAACTCGGAAAGGCGGTTGAGGACCACCTCAAGCACACCGCCAAGCTCGCCGGCGCGGACCATGTTCACAAAGAGCTTATTGAAGACTTTTGGGTATTGGGCCAACGCCTCGGAAAAGGTGCTCCCGCCTTCGATCGCGTCGGCAATTCCGCTGATTTTCTCCCTGAGGTTGGCGTCCTTCTCCTGTTTTTCGAGAACCCGAAGGCCTCGCAATAACGGCAGGCCGGCGTCAACGAGCGTTGCCAACTGGCGTGTGAAAGCGGTCAAGACCTTCGGCTTGACGCGGTCAAACCCGGGAATCTTGATGTTGATTTCGAGGTTCCCTTTACCCCCCTTTTTCTTGGCACCTTTCTTGGCCGCTCCCGACTTTTTCGCGGCCTTTTTGGCCGGTTTGGCCTTGTCGGCCTCGACCACCTTGGTCGGGAAGTAGCCCATTTCCTTAAGGCGTCCGATTGCCTCGTTCTGGCTGCCGACCTCCAGGGAGCCCTTGGTCTCCTTACCTCGGGCGTCCATGGCCACGTAGTTGAATGTTGGCATAGCTCGCTTCCTTAAATTTCGTTACGTATACTTGAGCACTTCTTCCACGCTTGTAGACCCATCAAAGAGAGCGCGCATTCCATCCTCGCGCAGCGTGACCATCCCCTGTTCCACCGCCTTTTGCCGAATGACCATTGCAGGTGACCGGTCATTAATCAACTCCGAGACTTCCTCGCTATTAACCAACAGCTCGTAGATCCCTTTTCGTCCTTTGTATCCGGAATGGTGGCAATTACTGCATCCTTTTCCGTAATAAAACGCCTTTTCGCCCAAATCATGAGGCGAGAGATTCAAAAGCCCAAGCTGGTGCTCGGTAGGCTCATACGGACTGCGGCATTTGGGGCAGACCATCCTGACGAGTCGCTGGGCCAGCACCCCCATCAATGTCGATGAGACCAGGAATGGCTCAACGCCCATATCGACAAGTCGCGTCACGGCACCGGTGGAATCATTCGTGTGCAAGGTCGTCAGCACCAAGTGGCCGGTCAGCGATGCTTGAATCGCAATCTGAGCGGTCTCCAAGTCACGCATTTCCCCGACCATAATGATATCGGGATCCTGCCGTAAAAACGAGCGCAAAGCAGCGGCAAAGGTGAGACCCACCCCTTCGTTAACGGCCACCTGCATGATCCCTTCCAGATCAAATTCGATCGGATCTTCGGCGGTTAACAGCTTGGAGCCGACGCGATTGACCCGTTTCAGGCATGAATACTCGGTGGTCGTCTTCCCTGAGCCGGTCGGTCCTGTTACGACCAAGATCCCGTTCGGCTGCTCCACGGCGTGCTTGACGTAATCGAGGATGTGGTCCGGCATGCCAAGATTCTCGACCTCAAGGGTTTGCGCCGACCGATCCAAAACACGGAGCACGACCGATTCCCCAAATTGGGTGGGCAGCGTGGAGACACGTAAGTCGACCGGGCGCCCGGCCAGATTGATTGAAATACGACCGTCTTGCGGCAACCGGCGCTCGGCAATATCAAGGTTGGCCATCACCTTCAACCGAGAGGTCACCGGCACCGCCAAGTGCTTCGGGGGCGGCGACATCTCATAAAGAGCGCCGTCGACCCGGTAGCGGATCTTGAATTCCTCCTCGAACGGCTCAAAGTGGATATCACTGGCCCGGTCCTGGACCGCTTGATAAAGGACCAAGTTGACAAACCGAATGATCGGGGTTTGGTCCTCCATATCCTCGAGATCCATCGTAGGAAGCTCCTGTGAAGCTTGCGCGACCGCCTCCTCCCCTTTGCCCGGATCATGACCCAGCTCCTTTAGGATATCGGAATAACCTTCCGACGCCTCTTCCTCGGCGTAGTAACTGTTGATCAAGCGCTCGATTTGAGCCGGATCGGCCACGACGAGCTGAACCTCCTTGTGAAGCAAGAACCCCATCTCATCGACCACCCCGGGATTCAATGGATCCGTCAAGGCAATTTTCAGAGTGGACCCAAAGAGCTCGATCGGCAGGCATTGGTACATCCGGGCCGTATTAGCCGGGACGGCATCGATCGCATCTTGCGAGATCTCCATCTCACTTAAGTCGACCACTTCGGTCCCCAGGTGGTCTGCTATGACTTGGAGAATCGTCTCGATATCGAGCAGCTCGAAATCCTGGAGAACCTGAATCGCCGCCTTACCACTCCGGGTAAGCTCTTGCGATACTTCTTCCAGTTGCATGTCATCAAGAAGCTCTCGCTCTTGAATGAGCGCCAGGAGTGGATTCGAAGCGACGTCTGACATAATCGTTTATTTTTCGGCGGCCGCCAATGCTTCGGCCTCTTCGAGCTGTTGGATTTTCTGCATCACCGTCTGCGGATCTTGCGCCTTGGTAACGACCTCTTCTTGCGAGATCATCCCTTGTTGATACTTATCCATCAAAAACCCGTCAAGCGTGACCATCCCATGTTTGGCCCCGGTCTGAATATCGGAGTTGATGCGGAATGTCTTATTATCTCGAATCAGCGCCGAGACAGAAGGTGTATTGATCATGACCTCGAACACAGCCACTCGACCCGGTTTGTCAATGCGCGGCAGTAACAATTGGGAAATAATGGCCTGGGTCACGGTTGAGAGCTGAATTCGGATGGTCTCTTGCTGATTGGTCGGGAAGGCATTGACAATACGATCGATTGTCTTGGCGGCGCCGGTGGTATGGAGCGTTCCAAAGACCAAGTGGCCCGTTTCGGAAGCCGTGATGGCCGCCTCGATCGTCTCAAGGTCGCGCAGCTCACCGACCAAGATGATGTCCGGGTCCTGACGCAGCGCCCGGCGTGTGGCTTCAGCAAAGCTGGGCACATCGACATTGACCTCGCGCTGAGTCACCACCGATTTCTTATGCGTGTGATAAAACTCGATCGGGTCCTCGACCGTGATGATATGGGCATCATCTCGCTCTTCGTTGAGGACGTTGATCATCGAGGCCAGAGTCGTGGACTTCCCGGACCCGGTCGGCCCCGTGACAAGGACCAAGCCGCGCGGTTTGTATAGGAGCTCGCGCACAGAAGGCGGTAAGCCGATTTTCTCAAGGCTGAGCAAGGTGCTCGGGATTTGGCGAAGGACAAGCCCGAAGTTTCCCTTTTCCTTGAAGACACTGACACGGAAGCGCGCCATGTCCCCAAAGGCGAAACCGAAGTCGGCACCGCCTTTTTCGCGAACTTGGCGGATATGGTCTTCCGAAGTAATGCTTCGCATCAACTCCTCGGTGTCATCCTGGGTCAACGCCGGCCCTTCGACTCGATGGAGGACACCATGCTGACGAATGGCCGGCGCAGTCCCGACACGGAGGTGCAAGTCAGACGCTCCCTCCGAAACCACGAGGTGCAAAAGATCGGACATCGAATATGACATAGGGGCAGTTTTGGCTTTAATCTAGTAAGTTGATATTGGCAATCCTAAGGGTTTTTTCTTCTCTTCTTGGTCCGTTATGACGTGGATCCCTCTGGCAAGCTGGGCAGCTCAGCCTCGTCTTCCCTTCGCAACGGCGCGTCGTTGACCCTCAATCGGCATCGGCAACCGTCACTCGCAAGACTTCTTCCGGGGTTGTCATCCCCGCCATGACCTTGCGTACCCCGTCCTCGCGCAATGTTCGCATCCCGGTCTCTCTCGCCCGTTGGCGTAACTGCCTCGAGGTGGTCCTGTCATAAATCATCCGACGCATCTCATCATCGATCTGGAATATCTCGAAGATGCCGATACGCCCTTTGTAACCGGTGTGCGTGCATTCACTGCAACCTTTGCCCTTCATGAACTTCGCATCCCCGGTATTATGCGGATCCAGACCGATGGCGCGGAGTTGTGACTCCTCGGGGGTCGTCGGGGCCGCGCACCGCTTACAGACCTTTCGGACCAAGCGCTGCGCCATCAGTCCCCTTGTCGAAGAGGCCACCAAGAACGGTTTCACCCCGATATCAACCAAACGGGTGACCGCACTCGGCGCGTCGTTCGTATGCAAGGTCGAGAAGACCAAGTGTCCGGTCAGCGACGCGTTAATGGCAATGCCCGCCGTCTCCAAGTCACGAATCTCACCCAACATGATTACGTTGGGCGATTGGCGGAGCATTGATCTCAATGCCGTGCTGAAGCTCAATCCGATCCCCTCGTTAACCGGTACCTGGTTGATGCCGTCAAGCTGATATTCCACCGGATCCTCGACTGTGATGATCTTTCGGTCCGGCTTGTTGATATAATTCAGACACGAATAAAGCGTGGTGGTCTTTCCGGAACCGGTCGGACCGGTGACGAGAAAGATGCCGTCCGGAAGACTGATCAGCTTCTCAAATGTCTCTTGGTCGTCGGAGAAGAACCCGAGCTCGGCCAGCCCAAGCTTTAATCCCTCTTTATCAAGGATACGCATGACGATGCTCTCGCCATGGTTGGTCGGAAGACAAGAGACACGCAGGTCGATCTTTTTACCGCCTATCGTTGTTTGGATTCGCCCGTCCTGAGGGACCCGCTTCTCGGCGATGGCCATATTCGCCTGGATCTTGAGCCGACTGATGACCGACGCTTGGAGCCGCTTGGGCGGGCTTTTCATTTCATGGAGAACCCCGTCAATTCGGTAGCGAATCCGGAACTTCTTCTCCAGCGGTTCGAGATGGATATCGGAAGCACGGATTTTGAAGGCTTCCACGATGAGCGAGTTGACCAACTTGATGATCGGGGCGTCCGCATCCACGGCAGTGCCGTCATCGGTCAGGCCACCTCCTCCCCCGGCAGGCCCTTCCAGTTCAACCTCACCTTCGGTGATGTCCTGAATCATTTTGCCCACCGTGTCGTCCTGCTCCCCGTAATACCGGCTGATTGCCTCGTCGATATCCTCTTCCGGAGCAACGCGGACCTCGACTTGCTTGTTCAGGACATGAGTCAGGCTGTCGATGGTATCGAGATCGGAGGGGTCACTGATGGCTACCGTAACGGCCCCATCGTGGGCATCCACAGGCACGATCTTATAGCGCTTGGCAACGTGCCGCGGGACAGCCGCAATCACATCATCCGTTAGCCGGAAGTCATTGAGGTCGATCACCTCGGCTCCAAAATGGGCTGCCTTGGCATGGGTGACATCCGCCGGGGAGATGGTGTTCTGCTCCAGAAGCGTGTCCACCACGCCTTCACCACGAGAATCTGCCGTGTCACGAACTTCGTCGACCTGTTCGTGCGTCAGCACTCCTAAATCAAGCAATGTGTCAATTAAATAATCGTCGGTACTTGCCACAAGCCACCTTCGCTCTTCGTTTCAGGACAAATTTCATTTTGCTGTATAGTATTGGGAGACTCTTTCTTGTCAAACGTAGAGGTCTCTTTTTCCAATTTCTTGAAGTTGCCGATCATGTCCGCGCTTCAGGCTATCCATTAAATATGCCATGGTGTTCGCTCAAGTCCACCACGAAAGGAAAAGATCGAGGAGCAGACTGGAAAAAACAAGAAGCCATGACCGAAAATCAGCTCAAACGGCTATTCATCGCGGTAGAGCTCCCTGAGAATGCCAGATTGCGGTTGGGTTGCCTGGCGCAGGAGGTCTCCGGGGTCAAGTGGAACCCTGCCCAACAGCTCCATTTAACGCTTCGCTTTATCGGGGACAGCTCGCCGGATGACCAACATAAGATCGAGAACGCCCTCCAGACAGTGACCGGCTCACCGTTTGAGGTGACGCTCTCCGGGCTCGGTGTCTTTCCATCCACGGCCCGGCCCAAAGTGCTCTGGGCCGGCATTGAAGGCGGTAAAGCCGAGCTTGTCTCGCTGCAGCAAGAAATTGAATACCAATTGCTCGAGGCCGGGCTCAAGCCGCAAGACAAGCCATTCCATCCCCATGTCACTCTCGGACGCAACCGAACCGCTGCCGCCAACGCCATCCAGAACTGGCTCGAGCACCATCGCGATTTCGCCCTCGAGCCATTTTCAGTCAATTCCTTTGCGCTGTTTTCCAGCAAGCTTACCCCGCAAGGCGCGGTCCACACTAAGGAGGTCGAATATCACCTCGAGAGCTAACGCAAAGGCCACGCGGTCATGACGAGCCAGACCACAAAACCGGTATCCGTAATGGGACTGGGAGTCGGTGCCTTCACTCAAGGCATGCTTCGCGTCCTTCGGGAAAACGGGGCCGAGGTGACCACTTACCTCACTCGCGATTACGCTCACCTCCCCCCTTCCCTTGAGGGGCCCGCATTTACCATGGACCAGGTTCCCGATCCCTCGGCGCTCGTGGAACGCTACCAGGTCGATTTTCTCTTGCCGATGTCGATCGACTGGGCCCACACAGCCTGGGGAGAAAGCTTGTCGCGACGGAATACGCCGATCCTTTCCCCGACCGGGGAGGCGATGAAAATCGAGCGCGACCGAGACTTCGCCAAGGAGCTTTGTCACCAATACGGGATTCGCTTTCCGCAATCGGTAGTGGCTCGAAACCGCCTGGAAGCGACCGCGTTCCTTGAGGCAGACCCGCGCCCCTATGTCATCAAGAACCCACTCTGCTCGCCCGGCAGTCCTATTCACACCATCCTTTGCGAGACGGCTGAAGACACGAGGTCGTGGCTGGAGCATCTCAACTATGCGGAAGGGGTGTTTCTGCAGCAGTTCATGGGGAATCAAGAAGCAAGTCATGTGGCCCTCGTTAGCCATGGCGAAATCCATTCCCTCGTTACGAATCAGGAATACAAACGGGCCTTCACCGGCAATATGGGCATCATCGCAGGCGCCCCGCTCGGAGGGATTGTTGAAGCAGATCCCCAAGACCGGTACGGGCTTGCGCGCGAGCTTTTGGAGCCGCTCCGTCCATGGCTCGAGCGCGTGGATTATCACGGTCCCATCCAAGTGACCGCGGTCCGCAAGGAGGGAGCTTGGCACGTGCTCGAATACAACATCCGCCTCGGCCTGATGTGCGGCCCGATTATCCTGCGGATGTTACAGGATCCGGTCGCCACGCTGCATGCCGTTGTCCATAATCGCCCGACGCCGATCCGGTTCCATCCGGAGCGCCGATTTGCCTGCTCGGTTACGCTGGCGGGATACGGTTATCCCTTCATTCAAGTTCATGGCCCTGAGCTTCCGCTCGAAGTGACCGAACCCTTCGACTGTGATGTTTGGTGGAACGAGATCAAGGAGGATCCGTGTGGCCGACGCTACGCTACCGGCCACCGCATCGCCGACGTGGTCGGAATCTCCGAGACCTTCGAGGGGGCTATTACCCAAGCATACCGAAACATTGCCAAGATCCGATGCCTTGCCAGCTATTACCGCACCGATATCGGTCAAAGCGGCTGGCCGGCTTTTTGAGATTGCCTGTAACCGCGAGTGCGATAGGCTTGTTGATCATGAAGCCACGAAACCGAGCTTGGAAAGGCCTCACGAATCTTTGTTGGTCAAGGAAGTCAGTGCGGAACTTGTCGGCCTTCATTCCTGTTATTGTCTTATCGCTTATTCCAATGCCGGGAAAAGCCCGGGAACCTGCCTCTGACTGGCAATCGGTCACCGTCCCCGGGAGCTGGAAAGAAACCACGGGGATCACCGAAGAGGGCAAACGACGGTTTGCGTGGTATCGCTGCTATGTCCGGGTGCCGGATCGCTGGACCGGTGATCGGGAAACACTCTGGACACGGTCGGTCACGTTGTTCCTCGACCATGTCAGTGACGCCTATGAGGTTTACATCAATGGCACCCGGATCGGGCGCCACGGGGCGTTCCCCCCCGATTACCGGAAAGCTCCCGCGAGCTCCCAGCATTTCAGCGTTCCGATCGGGCTCTTAAAAAAGGATCGCTACAACGCCGTCAGCATCCGGAGTTACAATCGAAAAGGAAGGGGGGGATTCCTCGGTCGCGCTCCGATACTCACCGGCTATTATAAAGAATTGGTCCTCAAAGGTACCTGGGCCTTCAAGTGGGGCGACAGCTCAAACCGGACGGGCGAGCCGATTCAAGACCGCCCGAAAATCGGCGTTTTCGAGGAAGCGCGCGAGGCAGTGAGCCCGCTCTCCCGTCCGTCGGAATTCATCCACGGTCACCACCTCCCGCCCGAGACCTCAGCCGAAAAGCTGCAGGTTGCCAATGATTTCGAAGTCGACTTGGTCCTGTCTGAGCCGACGATCGCCCAGCCGTTATCGATAAAATTCGACGCCCAAGGGCGCCTCTGGGTCGTCGAGTACCGCCAATATCCATTCCCGGCCGGCTTAACCATGCAGAGCCGGGACAAATATTATCGAGCGGTCTATGACCAAATGCCGCCTCCGCCTCCCCATCCAAAAGACTCCAAGTTCCGAGGGAGGGATCGTATCACCATTCATGAGGACTCCGACGGGGACGGGCGGTTTGATCGACACAAGACCTTTGTCGATGGACTTAACATTGCAACTGCCTGTCTCCCGGGACCAAACGGGGTTTGGGTGCTGAGTCCTCCCTACCTGCTCTTTTATCCGGATCAGGACCGAAACGACGTTCCGGATCGAAAACCGGTCGTCCATTTGAAGGGGTTCGGTCTCGAGGACACTCATTCGGTCGTCAACAGTCTTAGTTGGGGGCCGGACGGCTGGCTCTACGGGGCTCAAGGAAGCACGGTCTCGGCCAATGTGACCATACCGGGAAAGAGCTCAAAGCCCGTGCACTCGATGGGACAAGCGATATGGCGCTATCACCCGAAAACCCGGCAGTACGAGCTATTTGCCGAAGGCGGTGGCAATGCCTTCGGCCTCGAGATTGATTCGAAAGGGCGTCTCTTTTCCGGCAATAACGGGGGAAACAGTCGGGGCTTCCATTACGTCCAGGGCGCTTACTTTGAAAAAGGCATCGCCAAGCATGGCCCCCTTTCAAATCCCTATGCCTTCGGCCAGATCCCTCCCATGCCCCACCATCAGGCTGAGCGATTCTCTCATTCATTCGTCATTTACGAAGGCGACAGCTTTCCCGAACGCTACCACCGAAAGCTATTCGGCGTCGAGCCGCTTCATGGGCGTATCGTGCTCAGCGACCTAACCCCGCTCGGCTCTACCTTCAAGACCAAGGATCTCTCCCGACCCTTGGAAAGCCAGGACCCCAGCTTTCGTCCGGTCAACATCACCCTTGGCCCGGATGGCGCCCTCTACATTGCCGACTTCTACGAGGAATACATCGCCCACGGACAAAATTATCAGGGCTACCTCGATCCGACATCCGGACGGATCTATCGGCTCCAAGCAAAAGCGGCTTCCCCTGTTGAGCCATTCAACCTTTACGAGAAAACGAATCGCGGGCTCGTCGCTCTTTTAAAGCATGACAATCGCTGGTTTCGCAAAATGGCCCGGCGGCTCCTCAGTTCACGGGAGCCGGAAGCGATCGTCCCCGACTTGAAACAGCGCCTTAACGAATCCTCGGGTCGGCTCGCGTTGGAATCCTTGTGGCTTTTGAATCGTTTGGGGGCCTTTAACGCGTCATTGGCCGCACAAACACTCGAACATCGCAACCCGTATGTCCGTTCATGGACCGTTCGATTGCTCGGCGATGATCACGAAGTATCGGATGCCATGGCCGAGCGCCTCCGGCAGGCCGCCGCCACCGAATCCAGTCCCGAAGTGCGTCGACAATACGCATGCACCGCAAAACGCCTTCCAGCGGGCCAAGCATTGCCGATTGTCAAGGAATTGGTCGAGCATGAGCAGGATGTTGATGATCCCCAGATCCCACTTCTGCTCTGGTGGGCGATTGAATCCAAGTGCGCCGCCAATCTAAGCTCGGTTCTTCAACTCTTTGAGGAGGACCATGATATTTGGCAATCGGCGCTCGTCCGCCAGGAGCTCCTTGGACGCCTGATGAGACGACTGGCCGCGGCAGGCGGACGTTCAAATTTTCTCGGATGCGCCCGGCTTCTAAGATCGGCTCCCGGCAAGCAGGCCGAAACAGTCCTCATCAACGCCTTTGAAAAAGCTTTCCAAGGCCGCGCTTCAGGCGAGCTGCCACCCCCGCTCGTTAAGGCCTTAACAGAAGCAGGCGGCCATAGCCTTAGCCTGAGGATGCGTCAAGGTGACTCTGAAGCCATTCGAAAGGCCTTGACCCTGATTCAGGACAATTCCGTCGATGTCGCTGAGCGGGTTGATTACATTGAGGCATTTGGAGATATCCGCCATTCGGAATCGGTTCCGGTCCTGCTCGATTTGATCGACCCAAGCCACCCTTCTGCGATCGTTCGTGCCGCGTTGGGGGCACTGCAGCAATACAACTCCCCCGCGATTTCCAAGAAGGTTATCCGACTGTTCAGTGAATGGGAGGCGACAATCCGGAACGATGCCCTCACTTTATTAAGCACGCGCAAGGCATGGACCCGCAACCTACTGAAAGCGATCCAGTCGGGCAAGATCGCGAAAGAGGCGGTTCCGCCGGAAATCCGTCAGCAGCTTCGGTGGCAAGAGGCGCCCAAGATCGCCGCTTTGTTTGATCGTGTGCTTGGACACAAGGCCGATGCCGCCGGTCAAAAAAGCAAAGCAGTTCGATCCCTCCTCCAGACCGTGAGCTCGGGAGAAGGGAATCCCTATGAAGGGCGAAAGATCTTTCAGAGCCGCTGCGCGAGCTGTCACCGGCTCTTTGGTCAAGGCGGTGATCTGGGACCGCCGCTCACCTCCTATAACCGAGATGATTTGAATCGCCTGCTGTTCAATATCGCCCGCCCGAACGCCGAAATCCGGGAAGGCTATGGCACGTATATCGCACGAACCAAAGATGGGCGTCAGCTCGCCGGCTTCCTCGTTGATCGCTCCCCCAACGTTGTCACGCTCCGTGCCCTCAATGGAGAGAGCGTTACCATCGAAAAAAACAACCTTGAGAAGCTCGAGAGAAGCCCGCGCAGCCTTATGCCGGATAACCTCCTCTCGCAGCTCTCCGACGAAGCTATCCGTGACCTTGTTGCCTACCTCCGAAGCGGCCAGCCGTTGAATTGAATCCGTGTTAGGGCCGCCGACGAAAGAGGAATAAGATGCTTAAACGAAGGCCAAAACCCCCGTTTTTCCCTTGCGTCGGCCCCCTATCCATTTTATATAAATAGGATGGACCTGCGATTGGGAATTGGAATCGGTTTGTCTCTT